>NZ_JBPKJP010000060.1:0-26508 GCF_051217035.1 Lysobacter sp. 1R34A | reverse complement strand
CCGGCGCGGGATTTCGGCGACCGCGACCGCGCCGGCCAGCGCCGAAGCGTCGCCGGAGGTCAGTGCCGCCTCGGGTTGGGCGGGATCGGCCTGGACCGGCGCCGCAGCCAAAGCCCCCGGCACCTGCCCGGCCGACACCTGCTCGACCGAAGCCGGCATTGCCGGTGTCTGGCCGGCCGGAGCGCTTTGCGCCGCGACCTGGGCCGGGTCGGCCGCCACGCCGGTCGAATCGTTGGAGAACGGACGCGCCACGAACAAGGCCGCCACCGCGACCGAGGCCGCCAGGGCGCCGCCGATCCAGCCGCGACGCGAGCCGCCGGCCCGACGCGGCACGATGGTCCCGGCCTTGCCGACCAACGAGGCTTCCTGCGAACGCAGCATCGCCGCCTCGGCGGCGATCGCCGCGGCCACGCGCCCGGCGAAATCGTGCCCGGCCGCGCCGCTGACCTTGCCGCGCAGCACGTCGCCGCACAGTTGCCAGCGGCCGCAGGTGTCGCGCCACTGCACATCGTGACCGAGCCGCTTCAGCGCGAAGCGCGCGGCATCGCCGTCGAGCTCGCCGTCGAACAGCGCGCTCAGGTTTTCGCGATCATCGCCATGGAGGGTAGTAGACGTCATCAGTGGGCGCGCTCCCGGGTGTCTTGATTGTCCAGCAAAGGCCGAAGTTCGGTGTCGATCGCCTCGCGGGCGCGGAAGATCCGCGAACGCACGGTGCCGATCGGGCAAGCCATCTTCTGCGCGATTTCCTCGTAGCTCAGGCCGTCCACCTCGCGCAAGGTGATGGCGGCCCGCAATTCTTCCGGCAGCGAATCCACCACCCGCATCACCGTGCGCTCGATCTCCTGGCGCAGCAATTCGTGCTCCGGGGTATCGGTGTCGCGCAGGCGGATGCCGGTATCGAACTGCTCGGCGTCGCCGGCGTCGATGTCGTCGGTGGGCGGCCTGCGGTTCTGGGCAACCAGATAGTTTTTGGCGGTATTCACGGCGATCCGGTGCAACCACGTATAGAACTGGGCGTCGCCGCGGAAGTTCGCCATCGCGCGGTAAGCGCGGATGAAGGTTTCCTGGGCCACGTCCTGGCATTCGCTCCAGTCGGGGATGTAGCGCCCGATCAACGCGGTGATCCGATGCTGGTACTTGCGCACCAAAGCATCGAACGCCGCGCTGTCGCCACGCTGGACACGCCTGACCAGCTCCTGGTCCAACTCATTCTCGGCCATGCCGCGCCGGCACTCCTGTCAGCTCGGCAATAGCCGAACAATGGGACAACCCTGTCGGGGGAAAAGTTCAATCGCGGCATTAATGGGGCCGCCGGCGGTCGCCCGCAACCGCCAAGTGTCACATGACGGCCCCGGGGGCTGTCGACACGGGCGGATTTGACGGCAGTGAAACAAGATCGGGATGATAGCGGCTTCCCATACCTGAACGGATGGTGCGGCATGACTGCAGCCCTCGACGGCCTCCCCGCTTTTGACGGGCTCCGCGCCCGCCATTGGCACACCGAATTGCGCGAGGACGGCGTACTGGTGCTCTCGTTCGACCGCGAAGGATCGCCGGTCAACACCTTCGCCCAGGAAGTGCTGATCGAACTCGACGGCTTGCTGGAGCGCCTCGCCCTGGACCCGCCCAAGGGCCTGGTGCTCCGCTCGGCCAAGAGCAGCGGCTTCGTCGCCGGGGCCGACATCAAGGAATTCCAGAGCTTCGACGAGAAGGGCACGGTCGGCGACGCGATCCGCCGCGGCCAGCAGGTGTTCCAGCGCCTGGCCGAACTGCCCTGCCCCACGGTCGCGGCGATCCACGGCTTCTGCATGGGCGGCGGCACCGAGATCGCCCTGGCCTGCCGTTACCGCGTCGCCAGCAGCGATGCCTCGACCCGGATCGGCCTGCCCGAGGTGAAGCTCGGCATCTACCCGGGCTGGGGCGGCAGCGTGCGCCTGCCGCCGCTGGTCGGCGCGCCGGCCGCGTTCGACATGATGCTGACCGGCCGCACCCTGTCGGCCTCGGCCGCGCGCGCGATCGGCCTGGTCGACAAGATCGCCGAGCCCGCGGTGCTGGTCGACACCGCCGCCGGCGTCGCCCTGCGCGGCGCCGAGCGCCCGTTCAAGCAGCGCTTCATGGGCTGGGCCAGCAATACCTGGCCGGCGCGCAAGATCCTCGCACCGATGCTGGTCAAGCAGGTCGCCCGCAAGGCGCGCAAGGAGCACTACCCCGCGCCGTACGCGCTGATCTCGACCTGGGAGCGCACCGGCGGCGGCGTGCAGGCCAAGCTCGCCGCCGAACGCAAGTCGGTGGTGAAGCTGTCCGGCACCCCGACCGCGCGCAACCTGATCCGGGTGTTCTTCCTGCAGGAGCGGCTCAAGGGCCAGGGCGGCAAGGAACACGGCATCAAGCACGTGCACGTGGTCGGCGCCGGCGTGATGGGCGGCGACATCGCCGCGTGGTCGGCCTACAAGGGCTTCGAGGTCACCCTGTCCGATCGCGAGCAGCGTTTCATCGACGGCGCGCTCGAACGCGCCCAGGAACTGTTCGCCAAGAAGGTCAAGGACGAGGCCAAGCGCCCGGCCGTGGCCGCGCGCCTCAAGGGCGACCTCGGCGGCGAAGGCGCCGACCTGGCCGATCTGGTGATCGAGGCGATCATCGAAAAGCCCGAAGCCAAGCGCGAGTTGTACGACCAGGTCGAGCCGCGCATGAAGCCCGATGCGCTGCTGACCACCAACACCTCGTCGATTCCGCTCGACGAACTGCGCGAACACATCCGCCGGCCGGCCCAATTCGGCGGCCTGCATTACTTCAACCCGGTGGCGCTGATGCCGTTGGTGGAAATCATCCGCCACGACCGCATGGCGCCGGACACCGAGCAGCGTCTGGCCGCGTTCTGCAAGGCGATCGACAAGCTGCCGGTGCCGGTCGCCGGCACCCCGGGCTTCCTGGTCAACCGCGTGCTGTTCCCGTACATGCTCGAAGCCGGCACCGCCTTCGCCGAAGGCATCCCGGGCCCGGCGATCGACAAGGCCGCGGTCAAGTTCGGCATGCCGATGGGCCCGATCGAGTTGATCGACACCGTCGGCCTGGACGTCGCCGCCGGCGTCGGCGCCGAACTGGCGCCCTTCCTCGGCCTGACCGTGCCGCCGGCATTGAGCAACGTCGAGCCGGGCAAACGCGGCAAGAAGGACGGCCAGGGCCTGTACAAGTGGGAGAACGGCCGCGCCCAGAAGCCGGAACTGCCGAAGGACTACAAGGCCCCCAGCGACCTCGAAGACCGCCTGATCCTGCCGTTGATCAACGAAGCGGTGGCCTGCCTGCACGACGGCGTGGTCAGCGACGGCGACCTGCTCGACGCCGGCGTGATCTTCGGCACCGGCTTCGCCCCGTTCCGAGGCGGCCCGATCCAGTACGTCCGCGAAAACGGTCCCGACGCCGTGCTCGCCCGCCTCAAGCAACTCCAAGCCCGCTACGGCGACCGCTTCGCCCCCCGCCCCGGCTGGGATTCGCCGTTGTTGCGCAAGTAAGCGCGTTGCCGCACCCGCAACGAAGAAGCCGCGCCCCGCGCGGCTTCTTCGTATTTGGTTCCCAGTGCTTGCCGTTGCCATTGCCGCAAGGATGTTGCCCTTGCTGCGGCTGTGCGCCGCCTCGGACCAGCGAAGGCAATCGAAGACCCGGAGGGCGGCGCGCAGGGATGCGCGCCGTTTTTCATCGGGACAGGGATGTCCCGTATGAAAAATCCCTGCGGAAGCACCGATCGTGCGGGCTTGTGATTCAAAACAAAAGCGTTTTTCTTTGGTTACTTTCTTTGTCGCTTTTGACAAAAGAAAGTAACCCGCCGCTTTAGTGGCGGAAGCTTTGGAGTTGATCCTGATCTATTGAGCGAGAGAACCGCCGCAAGACCGTCACAGCGATGTCGCGGCTTGCGCCGCTCCTACCCTGGCGAAAGCACGCCGCCCCGAACGATGGCGTGGGCGTTGTGTTCTTCGCGCGTCCCATGGTCGCGACTCACGTCGCTCCTACAGGGAGGGCGTCGTCGCGAACCGATGCACTATTGCCGGCCTTCGCCTTGGCTTGGCGTCGCCGAGCACTCGCGAAGGCCATAGAAGACCCGGAGAGCGGCCCGCAGGGATGCGGGCCGTTTTTCATCGGGACAGGGATGTCCCGCATGAAAAATCACCGCGTCGGTACCGCTCGTGCGGGCTGGTGATTCAAAACAAAGCACTTTTCTTTGGTTACCTTTCTTTTGTTGCTTCAGACAAAAGAAAGTAACCCGCCGCTTTAGTGGCGGAAGCTTTGGAGTTGATCCTGATCTATTGAGCGAGAGAACCGCCGCAAGACCGTCACAGCGATGTCGCGGCTTGCGCCGCTCCTACCCTGGCGAACGCACGCCGCTTCGACAAAGGACGACGGCCCTGCCGTGTCTGTGCGTTCTGCGGTCGCGACTCACGTCGCTCCTACAGGGAGGGCGTCGCCGCGAACCGATGCACTGTTGCCGGCCTTGGCCTTGGTTTGGCGTCGCCGAGCACTCGCGAAGACTCGAACCCCTCACATCGTATGCGTCGGCCGCTCCGAATTGAGCGTCCCCGCCAGCAACGCCTCGATCTTGCCCTTGACCGCATCGCCCTCGGCGGTCTCGGCGAACTGGATGCCGATGCCCGCGGCGCGATGGCCCTGGGCGCCGGTCGGGGTCACCCAGACCACCTTGCCGGCGACCGGCATGCGTTCGCCGGACTCGGGCAGGGTCAACAACAAAAAGACTTCGTCGCCGAGGAAATAACGCTTGGGCGTGGCGACGAAAATGCCGCCGAACTTCAGGAACGGCATATAGGCGCTGTACAGCGCCGCCTTGTCCTTGATCGTCAACGACAGGATGCCCTGTCGCGCTGCGCCTGCCGTTGCACTCATGCCTTGCTTCCTCCTGCGGCGCGACGGCCTTCGTCGCTGCGCCACGCCATCAACAATTCGATCACGGCCAGATCGGCGCGGACCGTGGTCCGCAACAGGTCGCGGGTGCGGTTGGCCCGATCGAACCAAGCGGCAAGACTGCGCGCGCGGGCGGGGTCGGTCAAGCCGTTGCCGGCCTCTGCGAGCGCGATGTCGGACGCGTGTCGCAGACGCAGCACCGCTTGTTCGTCGCCGACCCAGCGCTGCGCGACTTCCTGCGCCGAGGTCTCGCCGCGGCCGAGCTTGGCCAGGTCGGCGGCGACTTCGCGGCGCAGCTTGAGTCCGTCGCCGGTCAGCCACTCGTGGGCCAGGCCGGGATGGCCGCGCGCGGCGTCGAAGGCCTCGCGCGCGGCGGCCTCGCTGTGCCCCTGCGCTTTCAGCCAGGCCAGCGATTCGTCCTGCGGCGGCAGGCGGAATTCCAGGCGCTGGCAGCGGCTGCGGATGGTCGCCGGCAGCCGCGCCGGATGCGCGCTGACCAGCCACAGATAGCGCCCGGGCACCGGCTCTTCCAGGGTCTTGAGCAAGGCGTTGCAGGCGGCGGTGTTGATGGCGTCGGCGGGGTCGAGCAGGATGATCTGGGCGCCGCCGTACTGCGGGGTCAGCGCGAGGCGCTCGGACAGATTGCGGATCTGCTCGATCACGATCTCGGTGCGCAGCCGGGTGCCTTCCTTGTTCGGGATGAAGCTGACGAACTGGTAGTCGGGATGGGTGCCCGCCGCCAACAACAGACAGCTGCGGCAGCGGCCGCAAGGCTCGCCGTCCGCATCGCGCTCGCGGCACAGCAGGCCGTGGGCGAGGCGTTCGGCGACGGCGCGCTTGCCGAGCTGGGCCGGGCCGCAGAACAGCAAACCGTGGCCGAGGCGGCCGGCGTCGATCGAGGCCTTGGCCTGGTCGTAGATGCGGCGCTGCCAGGGCGCGAATGCCGCGATGCTCATGGTGCGGCCTCGAACGCCGGCGCTGCCGCGATGGTACGCCGCAGATGCTCCACCGCCTGGGCGGCGACCGCGTCGGCCGGCTGGCCGGCGTCGATCACAGCGAAGCGCGCGGGTTCGGCGGCGGCGCGATCGCGATAGGCCTGGCGCACGCGCTCGAAGAAATCGTTGCGCTCGCTCTCGATGCGGTCGGAGGCGCCGCGGCCGCGCACGCGCTGCAAACCGATCTCGACCGGCACGTCGAGCAGCAGGGTCAGGGCCGGACGAATGCCGACCACGCGCCGTTCCAGTTCGGCGATGAAGGCCGGGTCGAGCCCGCGCCCGCCGCCCTGGTAGGCATAACTGGCATCGGTGAAGCGATCGCTGACCACCCAGGCGCCGCGCTCGAGCGCGGGCAGGATCGCCGTGCCGACATGCTGGGCGCGTGCGGCGAAGGCGAGCAACAGCTCGGTCGCCGGCGCCGCGGGTTCGTGGTGGGTGTCGAGCATCAGGCCGCGGATCTGTTCGGCCAGCGGAGTGCCGCCGGGCTCGCGTGTGTACACCGCCTCGATGCCGGCGGCCTCGAAGGCGCCGCGCAGGGCCGCGAGCACGGTCGACTTGCCCGCACCCTCGCCGCCCTCGAGGGTGACGAAACGCGCTTGCGTGCGCAGGCTCATCGCGCGCTCCCCGGGGCAGGCGCCGGCGCCTGCCCGGCGTCTTCCTGGCGCGCTTCCTCGAGCACGGCCTTGCCTTCCTCGGGCTGGTCGTTGCGGCGCTGCTGGCGATAGCGCTGCAGGTACAGGCGTACGTTGGCCTGGTGCTCGGCATAGGTCGCGGCGAACAGGCTGCCGCCGCTGCCGTCGCCGGACGCAACGAAGAACAGGGCGTTGCCCGGCGCCGGGTTGGCGGCGGCCTTGAGCGCGCCGACGCCCGGCATCGCGATCGGGGTCGGCGGCAGGCCGGCGCGGGTGTAGGTGTTGTAGGGCGTATCGGTGAGCAGGTCGCGCTTGCGGATGTTGCCGTCGTAGCTCGGGCCGAGGCCGTAGATCACGGTCGGATCGGTTTCGAGCTTCATGCCGAGCTTGAGCCGGCGCTCGAACAGGCCGGCGATCTGCGGCCGCTCCGAAGCGATCCCGGTTTCCTTCTCGACGATCGAGGCCATGATCAGCAGTTCGGCCGGCGTCTTCAGCACGCTGTCCTTGTCGCGGCCCTTCCAGGCCTCGGCGACCGCGCGATCCATCGCCTCGTAGGCGCGCTTGAGCACGTCCAGATCGCTGTCGCCGCCGGTGTAGAGGTAGGTCTCGGGCAGGAAGCGCCCTTCCGGATGTTGGCCGGGATGGCCGATCGCCTTCATCAGCGCGGCATCGTCGAGTTGCGCGGCGTCCTGCTTGAGCAAGGCGGCACGCGCCAGCGCGGCGCGCACGTCGCGCATGTTCCAGCCTTCGACGATGGTGAAACGGTGACTGATGACCTTGCCGTCGCGCATCGCGAGCAGCAGCTCGCGCGGCGTGGTGCCGGGTTCCAGCGCGTACTCGCCGACCTGCAGGCGCCCGGCGGCGCCGAGTTGCTTGGCCAGCAGGCGCCACTCGAAGGCCTGGCCTTCGACGACCCCGGCCTGGCGCAGCTTGCGCACCACCACCGGCAAGGAATCGCCGCGCTCGACCACCAGGCTTTCGCCTTTCTCCAGCCCGCTCATCGGCGAGGCGGCGAAGCCGTCGTAGCGCTGCCACAGCCAGGCGCCGGCGGCGCCCAGGGCGGCCACCAGCAGCAGGATCACGATCAGGCAACCGCAGCCGCGCTTGCGTTTGTTTTCAGCCACGAAACCTCCGTTGTTCGATCCGACCCGCCGCGCGCCGCCGCGACCGCGCAGCCGCGGAGGCGGCGGCTCAGTCCTGGGACGGAACGAAGGCGGGATGCGTCGCGCCGAGCCGGTGCCGCAACCCGGCGATAGCCGGATGCGGCGCCCAATGCCGCTCGCCGAGCCGCGCCACGGGCAGGATACCGCGCACGGCGTTGCACAGGAAAACCGCGTCGGCGCGCAGCAGGTCGTCGTCGTTCAGGCGCTGCACCCGGACTTCGGCCAGTTCCATCACCGTCTGCCGGCACACGCCGGCGACGCCGCTGCGGTCGACCGGCGGGGTCAGCCAGGCGTCGCCCTGCAAAACGAAGACGTTGGCCGCGGTGGCGCCGATCAGCTCCTCGTCGAGGTTGCGCAACAACCCCTCGTGGACCGCCGGATCGTCCCATTCGGCGCGCGCCAGGACCTGCTCCAGGCGATTGCAGTGCTTCAGCCCGGCCAGCGCCGGCTGCACGCCCAGGCGCAGCTCGCACCAGCGCAGGCTCAGCCCTTCCGGCGGCGACGGCGGCGGCAGGGCATGGCGCGACAGCGACCAGGCCGGCACCGGCTGCGCGGGCGCCGCGTAACCGCGTCCGCCTTCGCCGCGGCTGAGGATCAGCTTGAGCACCGCGTCGTCGCCGGCCAACAGTTGCCCCGCTTCGTCCAGGGCCTGCCGCTCCTCGGGCAGGGCCAGGCCCAGTCGCGCCGCGCCACGGCGCAGCCGGGCCCAGTGCCGGTCCCACCAGGGCAGCTTGCCGCGATGCGCACGCAGGGTTTCGAACAGGCCGTCGCCGTAAGCCAGGCCGCGGTCGAACGGCGACGGCGCGTCGACGCGCTGGTTGCCGCGGAACAGGCGGACCTCGGTCATGGCGGGAGCGGCACTGGTCATGGCGGCATCCTACCCGCTCGCGTCGCGGAGGCAGGGCTGCGGCGATCGCGGGACTGCGGTTACAGAAGCGGCGCGCAGCGCGCGATCGAGGATCGGGGCCGCCGCGGATCCGCGATGGCCCGGAAAAACGAAGGCCCGCGACCACCGAAGTCGTCGCGGGCCCCGGCTTGCATCGCGGCGATCAGATGCGCCTGAACACCAGGGTGCCGTTGGTGCCGCCGAAGCCGAAGCCGTTCGACACGGCGATGTCGACCTTGGCGTCGCGGGCGGTGTTGGGCACGTAGTCCAGGTCGCACCCCTCGCCCGGCTCGTCGAGATTGATCGTCGGCGGAATGATGTTGTGATGCAGGGCGAGCACCGAGAAGATCGCCTCGGCGCCGCCGGCCGCGCCGAGCAGGTGGCCGGTCATCGACTTGGTCGAGCTGACCATGGTCTTGTAGGCGTGGTCGCCGAGCGCGCGCTTGATCGCCAGGGTTTCGGCCAGGTCGCCGAGCGGCGTCGAGGTGCCGTGGGCGTTGAGGTAACCGACCTGGTCCGGGTTGATGCCGGCGTCCTTGAACGCGGCGGCCATGCAGCGCGCCGGGCCTTCGCCGTTCTCGCTCGGCGCGGTCATGTGGAAGGCATCCGAGCTGGCGCCGAAACCGGCCAGTTCGCAGTAGATGCGCGCGCCGCGCGCCTTGGCGCGTTCGTATTCCTCCAGCACCAGGATGCCGGCGCCGTCGCCGAGGACGAAGCCGTCGCGGTCCTTGTCCCACGGCCGCGAGGCGTGGATCGGATCGTCGTTGCGGGTCGACATCGCCTTCATCGAGCAGAAGCCGCCGACCGAGGTCGGCGAGGAACCGCGTTCGGCGCCGCCGGCGAGGATCACGTCGGCGTCGCCGTACTGGATCATGCGCATCGCCATGCCGATCGAATGGTTCGAAGTCGCGCAGGCCGACACGGCGGAGAAGTTCGGGCCCTTGATGCCGGTCAGCAGCGAGACCTGGCCGGGCAGCATGTTGATGATGGTGCTGGGCACGTAGAACGGCGAGATCTTGCGCGGGCCGCCTTCGTGGTACTTGATGGTCTGCTCTTCGATGCCGAGCAGCCCGCCGATGCCCGAGCCGATCAGCGCGCCGATGCGCTCGGCGTTGGAATCGTCGACGACGATGCCGGCGTCTTCCAGCGCCATGAACGACGCGGCGACCCCGTAATGGATGAATTCCTCCATCTTCTTCGCGTCCTTCGGCCCCACCCACTTGGTGATGTCGAAGTCGCGCACCTCGCCGGCGATGCGGGTGGTGAACAAGGCGGGATCGAAATGAGTGATCGGGCCGATGCCCGAGCGGCCGTTGACGATGCCGTCCCAACTGCTGACGACGTCGTTGCCGAGCGGGGAAACGAGACCGAGGCCGGTGACGACCACACGGCGGTTGAAGGAACGGTTGGACATGCAACGCTACCTCTGTGGAATCCGTCTTCGGACCTACGCCGGCGTATCGACCGGCCTGAAAAGCACGGGGCCGCAATGCGGCCCCGAGTTGTCACCTGATTCGCGTACTGCACGCATGCCGCAGGCGCCAAGGCACGTGCGGCATGCCTCAGGCGCCTTACGACTTGACGTGCGCCTTGACGTAATCGATCGCCTGCTGCACCGAGGTGATCTTCTCGGCTTCTTCGTCCGGAATCTCGCACTCGAACTCTTCTTCGAGCGCCATCACCAGCTCGACGGTGTCGAGCGAATCAGCGCCGAGATCGTCGACGAACGAAGCGTTGTTGGTGACTTCTTCTTCCTTGACGCCAAGCTGTTCGACCACGATTTTCTTGACGCGTTCTTCGATGCTGCTCATGGATGCTGCTCCTCCCGTGAGGGGTTTTTCGATGGAATAGTCTAATGGAATCGGGAGGTTTCGCGAGGGCCGTCGGCCTTTCGACGAAACTCCTTTGGGTTCAATCGCTTACAGCCTACGCCAAAGGCTCAGGGCATGTACATGCCGCCATTGACGTGCAGTGTTTCGCCGGTGATGTAGGCCGCGCCGGGGCCGGCCAGGAACGCCACCGCACGGGCGATGTCGGCCGGTTCGCCGAAGCGGCCCAGCGCGATCTGTCCGAGCATGCCCTGCTTCGCGTCTTCGGGCAGCTCGCGGGTCATGTCGGTGTCGATGAAACCGGGGGCGACCACGTTCACGGTGATCCCGCGGCTGCCGATCTCGCGCGCCATCGACTTGCTGAACGCGATGATCCCGGCCTTGGCCGCGGCGTAATTGGCCTGGCCGGCGTTGCCGGTCACCCCGATCACCGAGGCGATGTTGACGATGCGACCCTTGCGCGCCTTCATCATCGAGCGCATCACCGCCTTGCTGGTGCGGAACACGCTGGTGAGGTTGGTGTCGAGGATCGCCTGCCAGTCCTCGTCCTTCATGCGCATCAGCAGGTTGTCGCGGGTGATGCCGGCGTTGTTGACCAGGATCGAGATCGCGCCGATCTCCTTGGACACGCCGTCGATCAGGGCCTCGATCGAAGCGGCGTCGGCGACGTCGACGACGCGGCCGTGACCGCCGCTGGCGGCCAGGCGCGCGGCGATGGCCTGGGCGCCGGCTTCGCTGGTGGCGGTGCCGACGACGGTGGCGCCCTGGGCGGCCAGTTCGTCGGCGATGGCCGCGCCGATGCCGCGGCTGGCGCCGGTGACCAGGGCGATTTCGCCCGAAAGCGGGGACGTGCTCATGTTTGCTTCACTCCGTATTGCCGCTGGCTCGTGGGGTGCTGGCGGGTGGGTTGCGGCGCATCCGACGCGGCCGTGTCGTCGCACGACCCCGCCGCTCGCGCTCGCACCGCGATTTTGCGCGGCCAAGCCTACAGGCTGGGGTCGGGCTTGAGTAGCGCGAATCGGTGACAGCCGGGACGCGATCCGGGGCTCAGCGCCAATCCGCCAGGGCGGTCGCGAAATCCGCCGGGGTGCCGATCGCGCGGCCGTCGAGGGACTTGTCGATGCGCTTGACCAGGCCGGCAAGGACCTTGCCGGGGCCGCATTCGGCGATGCGGACCACGCCGCGCTCGGCCAGCGCCTGCACGCAACCGGTCCAACGCACCGGCAGGTAAAGCTGCTGCACCAGGGCGTCGCGGATCGCATCGATGCCTTCGTGGACCTGCGCATCGACGTTCTGCACCACCGGCAGCGACGGCGCCTGCCATTGAATGCCGGTCATCGCCTCGGCGAGGCGATTGGCGGCCTCGCGCATCAGCGGCGTATGCGAAGGCACACTGACCGCGAGCTTGACCGCCTTGCGCACGCCGGCTTCGGCCAGGCGCGTGAGCGCCTTGTCGACCGCGTCGGCGTGACCGCCGATGACGATCTGGCCCGGCGAGTTGTAATTGGCCGGCACCACGACCTGGGCGCCCGACACCGCCGCGCAGATCTCTTCGACCAAAGCGTCTTCGGCCCCGAGCACCGCAGCCATCGCACCGGTGCCGGCGGGTGCGGCGTCCTGCATGAACTGCCCGCGCAGACGCACCAAGTGAGCGCCGTCGCGCAGCGACAGGGCACCGGCGGCGACCAGCGCGCTGTATTCGCCGAGGCTGTGCCCGGCCAGCACCGCCGGCTGCGCCCCGCCCTGCGCCTGCCATACCCGCCACACCGCCACGCCCGCGGCCAACAGCGCCGGCTGGGTGTATTCGGTGCGGTTGAGCATCTCCTCCGGGCCGGCCTGGCTCATCGCCCAAAGGTCGACGCCGGCGCCCTCGCTGGCCTCGGCGAAAGTCTCGCGGACCTGCGCATGCAGTTCCGACAACTCGGCGAGCATGCCGAGCGATTGCGAGCCCTGGCCCGGGAAGACGAAAGAAAGTTGCTGATCGGTCACGCGTGCTGCCGGATCGGTAAGGATGCGGAATGATACGGGCGAACCGCCGGGATCGTCTGTACTCGGCGGTACGGCGTCACATCGCGTCGCAGGAGGGTGCGATCCGCGAGGACGCGGCGGCGCCACACGGAGGTGGCCTGCCCGATTGCGAATTGCGTCGCTCCTGCCCCCTGACGGGCTGCCGTTGGTGTCGGCGCGAGATTGAGGCGCGCGGTCGCGGCTTGCGTCGCTGCTACCCCTGACGGATTGCTGTCGGCATCGGCGGGAGATCGGGGCTTGCTGTCGCGACTTACGCCGCTCCTCCAGGCGGATCGCGCGTTGCATTGCGTTGCAGGCCTGCGTGCGGACATGGCTTTTGTAAGAGCGACGTGAGTCGCGACCGCGGGATGCGCAGAGATGACCAGGCTATCGTCGTTCGTGGAAGCGGCGCGCTTTCGCCAGGGGTAGGAGCGGCGCAAGCCGCGACATCGTCGCAACGGTCTTGCGGCGTCGCTATCCAGCAAGATCAAGATTAAGATCAAACCCTAAAGCTTCCGCCACTAAAGCGGCGGTTACTTTCTTTTGTCATAAGCAACAAAAGAAAGGTAGCCAAAGAAGTTGCTTTGTTTTAGATCACAGGCCGCGCGAGCGGTGCATACGCAGGGATTTTTCATACGGGACATCCCTGTCCCGATGAAAAACGGCGCGCATCCCTGCGCGCCGCCCTTCGGGTCTTCCGTTGCCTTCGCGAGTGCGATGCGGCGCACAGCCAAATCCAGCATCGGACCGCCGCACCGCCCCCCTTGAAGCGCGGGGCCGCCGCCCCTGTAGGAGCGACGTGAGTCGCGACCGCGGGACGCGCAGAGATGACGAGGCCGTCGTCGTCCGTAGAAGCGGCGCGCTTTCGCCAGGGGTAGGAGCGGCGCAAGCCGCGACATCGCTGCGACGGGCTCGCGGCGCATCGTTCAGGACCTTGAGTCCTCTGCCGCCTTCGCTAGTGCGTATCTGCGCACGGCAAAGGCGACGCCATCGGCATCGGCCAACGCGACGGCATCGAAATTGCCGCGCCAACTCGCGACTGCGCGGTCGCGGCACACCGCGCCTGCGGTGCGGGGGATTACGAAAACCCGAACCCCGGAAACACGAAGGCCGGCCTACGACAGCGTCGTGGCCGGCCTTGAACGCCAAAGCGCCGCCGAAGGCTCAGTAGCGCAGCAGCGCCGAGCCCCAGGTGAAACCGCCGCCGAAGGCTTCGAGCAGCAGCAGTTGACCGCGCTGCACCTTGCCCGAACGCACCGCTTCGTCGAGCGCCAGCGGCACCGAACCCGAGGAGGTGTTGCCGTGACGGTCGACGGTCACGATCACTCGATCCATCGGCATGTCCAGGCGCTTGGCCGTGGCTTCGATGATGCGCAGGTTGGCCTGGTGCGGGATCAGCCAATCGATTTCGTGGCGATCCAGGCCGTTGGCTTCCAGGGTCTCCTCGACCACCGAGTCCAGCGCCTTGACCGCGTACTTGAACACTTCGTTGCCGGTCATCAGCACCTTGACCCCGGCGTTATGCTCTTCGGGCTTGAAGCCGACCGAAACGCCCACCGGGTTCCACAGCAGTTCCTTCTTGCCGCCATCGGCGTGCATGTGGGTGCTGAGGATGCCGGTCTCGCGGTCGGCCTTGAGCACCACCGCGCCGGCGCCGTCGCCGAACAACACGCAGGTCGCGCGGTCGTTCCAGTCGAGCATGCGGGTCAGGGTTTCCGAGCCGACCACCAGCACGGTCTTGGCCGCGCCCGACTGCACGAACTTGTCGGCGATGGTCAGCGCGTAAACGAAACCCGAGCAGGCGGCATTGACGTCGAACGCCGCACAGCCGTTGGCGCCGAGACGGTGCTGCAACAGGCAGGCGGTGGACGGGAAGATGAGATCCGGCGTGGTCGTGCCGACCACGATCAGGTCGATCTCCTGGGCGGACACGCCGGCGGCTTCGAGCGCGCGCACCGAGGCGTGGTAGGCCAGGTCGCAGGTCGTCTCGCCTTCGGCAGCGATATGCCGCTCGCGGATGCCGGTGCGGCTGACGATCCATTCGTCGCTGGTGTCGACCTGCTTGGCCAGGTCCTGGTTGGTCAGCACCTTTTCCGGCAGGTAGCTGCCGGTACCCGCGATGCGGGCGTAAATCCGATCTGTCATCACCACTCCGCGGCGTTGCCGTATACGTACCGGAGGACCGATGACGCTCCGAACGCCGCGATAGCGTCGTGGAACGCAGGCCGCCGGAAGCTGCTTCTTGGAAGCGATGCGCCTCCCAGAAGCAAGGACCGCCAGCACGGGCTGGCGGTAGAACGATAGCGCGATGTCCGCCGACGTGCCGCCGGCGGCAGCGCGCGCCTTCATCCAGGCGCGCGGCGCAGCATGCGGACGAAGATTATTCTTCGTCGGCGATGCGGGTCTTGGTCTCGATCACCTTCTTGCCGCGGTAGTAGCCGTCGGCGGTGACGTGGTGGCGGATGTGGGTCTCGCCGGTGGTCGGGTCGGTGGCCAGCTGCTTGCTGGTCAGCGCGTCGTGGGCGCGGCGCTGGCCGCGGCGGGACGGGGAAACGCGGGACTTCTGGACAGCCATGGTCTTGCTCCGGAAAAGCGGTGGAAACCTGAGGTGGATAGCGTAAGCCCGATTAGCAGGAGCGGCTTGCGATTCGCCTGCAGGTCGGAGTGGATCTGAATGGTGGTGCTAAAGGTGAAACCGGGTCTTGCTCAATTCTTTTTCAGCGCCGACAGCGAGGCAAACGGGTTCGCGCTGTCGAGCTCTTCCTGCGGGGCCGGCCAGTCGCGCTCGACCGACTCGCTGCCGGGCGCGATCGGCACCACCGGCACGGCGAGGATCAGCTCGTCCTCGACCAGCTCGGAGGCGCGCAACATGCCGTCTTCGGGCATCAGCAGCGGCTCGTAGCCGGGCGGCAGCGCGGCTTCGTCCGCCTCTTCGCGGATCAGGCCGAGCCGTTGGACCATCTGCACCGGCAGCAGGAAACGCTCCAGGGTGCGCTGGCACAACAGCGGCAACTGCGTGTCGATCTTCAGCTCGACGTACGGCACCTGCAGTTCGTCGGTGTCGAAATCCAGGGAAAACCGGACTTCGCCCTCGGTATCGAGCAGGCTGCCCTGCAACCGGGTCAGCGCCGACAACGGCAAACGACCTTCCACGCCGCGCCGTGCCGCCACCAGGCGCCAGGCATCCAGAACTTCGGGCACCCGCCCAGATGGCACATCGGCTGACATAAGCCGCGGAATGTTAGAGACCGAGCCCCCTGCTGTCAAACCGTAAGCCCAGGCCGGCGCAGGGATTTGCCGTCGGCCGGCCCGGGCGTGCAGACTGCCGGCCCCGCCCGTGCGCCGAGCCCGACCTTGACCACCCTCCTGCTGCTGAGCCTGGCCGCACTGGCGGCCCTGGCGGTTTCGCTGGGCCTGCGCTATTTCCCGTCCCGGCGCGAGCGCGCGGTACGCGAGCTGCTGGACGCCGCCGACGCCCTGGAAGCCAGGCTGCGCCTAGCCCGGGCCGAAATCGAGGCGGTCGCGGGCGACGAGGGTCGCGACCCGGTCGCCGCCGCGATGCGCGAGATGCTGCGCCAGCGCTTATGGCTGCGCGACCACGGCCGCCAGGCCAGCGTCGCCCAGTTGGCCGAGGTCAGAGCCTCGATCGACGAGGCCCGCAGCCGGATCGAGCAGCAGCTGAACCAGATCGAACAGGCGCGCGCGCCGCTGGCCTGAACAGGGCGCTCCACCGCTGAGGCCCAAGCCCAAGGCTGCCCGCCCCAGCCCGTTCCCTTCCTTCCCCGGGTCCCCCGATGTCGCCGCCACTGATCCTGGCCTCCACCTCCGTCTATCGCCGCGAATTGCTGACCCGGCTCGGCCTGAGCTTCGACTGCGCCCGTCCGGAGACCGACGAGACCCCGCAGCCCGGCGAGACCCCGCTCGCCCTGGCCGGCCGCCTCGCGGTCGCCAAGGCCGCCGCGGTCGCCGCCTTGCAGCCCGGGGCCTGGGTGATCGGCTCGGATCAAGTGGCCGAGTTCGACGGCCGCCCGATCGGCAAGCCGGGGGGCCGCGACGGCGCCCTCGCCCAGCTCGGGGCGATGTCCGGCCGCGAAGTGCGCTTCCTGACCGGGCTATGCCTGCTGCGCCACGGCGAGGCGCCGAAAACCGCGCTCGATGTGACCACGGTGCGCTTCCGCGAACTGAGCGCGGAGGAGATCGCGCGCTACGTCGACGCCGAGCAACCCTACGACTGCGCCGGCAGCTTCAAATCCGAAGGCCTCGGCATCGCCCTGTTCGAGGCGATCGAATCGCAGGACCCGACCGCACTCATAGGGCTGCCGCTGATCGCCACCGCGCGGCTGTTGCGCGAAGCGGGCTATCGGCTGCCCTGAGGGCGCCGCGCGCGCGATCCGCGAACGCGCCGGCCGCGATGAACGAGACCGGCGCCCGAAAGACCGGCGCCGGCTCAGTAACGCACTTCGATCGGCTGCTCGGCCCAATCCTCGACGCTGCCGTCGCGCCCGTGCAGGCGCAGGCCCAGCCAATGCCGGCCGGGCGGTTCGGCATCCAGCCGGACCTTGGCGTCGAACCCGACCCGCGGATGCTGCGGATCGTTCGACCCGTCCCAGTACTCGCGCACGCCGGGCAATTCGCGGCCGTAGCTCGCCTGGGCCACGACCCGGCCGTCGAGCATGATCTCCACGCGCGCCAGGCCGACGCCGTCCTTGAACGCCCAACCGCTGACGTCGAACTCGCGGCCGACCTTGCGTCCCGGCGACGGCGCGTCCAGCCAGGCCATCGCCGGCGTCGTGCACGCGCCTTCGCGCGCGGCGCCGTCTAAGGCGAACAAGGCGAAACGCTGGCGGCCGTGATCGATGTTGAGCATCTGCGGCGGCGGCAACGGCCCGGCCATCTCGCACAACCGGTGATAACGGCGCAACA
Organism: Lysobacter sp. 1R34A; assembly: GCF_051217035.1. Taxonomy (NCBI): domain Bacteria; kingdom Pseudomonadati; phylum Pseudomonadota; class Gammaproteobacteria; order Lysobacterales; family Lysobacteraceae; genus Lysobacter; species Lysobacter sp. 1R34A. The sequence continues at coordinate 9,165 of NZ_JBPKJP010000060.1, read as the reverse complement.
GATTCTTGTATTCGACCTCGGTGGCGCCGACCACCAGCAGCACCGGCGTGGCGCCCCAGTCGGCGCGCCCGGCGCTTTGCAGGCCCCACAGCCGCAACTGCGGCGCGCGCCCGTGCTTGTGGTTGATCGGGTGGTCGAGCACCGGAATGCGCGGATCGCCCAGCGCGAAACCGAGTTCGGCGCCGACCTTGAAATTGTCGGCGACGATGCGCGCGCCCGGTGGCATCGAGCGCTGGCGTTGCCGCACCGCGTCGGCGAGTTCGTTCCAGCCGGCGAAGTTCGACGGATACCACTTCTCGCCGGCGCTGCGCGCGCGCAGGCCGGGCATCGACACGACCAGGTAGTAACCGAGTATCGCCAGCAGCGCCGCACCGGCGGTGGCCGCAGTCAACCGTCGCGCCCACTGCGGCCAACGCGCCAGCACGCCCGGCAGCAATGGCAGCAAGGCCATGAAACCGGGCAAGGGCCAGTGGAAACTCACCCGCTCGGTGTCGGCGAAGAAGCCCAACACGAAGAAGCCCAGCACGATCAGGCTGCCGAACAAGGCGAAGTAACGCACGATCGGCGAGGCCGCACGCGCGCCGCGCGCGCCCGCGACGCTCAGCGCGATCAGCAACGGCGGCGTGACCAGCAAGGCCTGGATCGCGACGAACCACAGGCCTTCGCCGTGAAACGACCAGGGATGCCGGTCCACCAGTTGGAAACGCAGGCCGGCATCGGCGTTGTCCATGTTCCAGGCGACCAAGGGCGCCCAGGCCGAGGCGCCGATCGCCGCGGCGATCAGCACGCGCACGTCGCGCAGGGCGCGGCGGCCTTCGGGCAGGCACAGCAGCACCACGCCGCCGACCGCGATCACCGCGATGAAACGGTAGTGACTCAAGGCCCCAAGGGCTAGGCCGGCGGCCAGCTCGACCGCGGCCCGCGCATCGACCTCGCGCAGCAGACGCGCGCCGGCGTCCAGGCACAGCAAGGTCGCCAGGGCCATCATCGCGTCGGGCAGCGCCAGCAGGCCCAGGCTGCCCGACAGCGGCAGCAACACACCGAAACAACCGGCCACCCAGCCTTGGCGTTCGCCGAATTCGCGCGCGGTGATCCGCGCGAGCAACCATGGCACCAACGCCGACATCGCCAGGAACGGCGCGCGCAACGCCCACAGACGGTCGCCGCCGAGTTCGACGCCCAACCGCGCCAGCCACGCGGTCAGGCCGGGCAGATCGGAATAGGCGGCGGCGAGATGCCGGCCTTCCTGCCAGTAGAACGCCTCGTCGACGAACAGCGGCAACCGCGCCGCCACGCCGAGCTTGAGCAACAGCACCGCCGCCCACAGCGCCCAGAACAGGCGCCGTATCGGCTGGGCTTCATCCTGATCCCGCATCGGCACGCGACCTCGCTACACTCTGGACGGGGTTGGACACACGGCGGCGTCGCCGGTTCATTCGCGACGCGCGCACGACATGCGGCTACAGGCCGCAAGCGGCGAACCGAGCCGGTTCGCCGCGGTTTGTTGACGCCGATCCCAGATACTCCGAACGCTTTCGAGACCGCTGCTGCAAAAACGGGGTTCGCACGCGATGATGCGAACCGCGCTCGCCGCGCCGACTCCGGCGCGATCCGCGCTCGTGCGACGCCTGCGGCCGCGAGGGCCGGCGGCGGACACGACGCTACAGACACAGGACGGATGCACGATGACGGCAGGCAAGATCACAGCGGCAGGCACGACGGCGGTCCACAACGCGACCATCCTAACCGATGCCCTGCGCCTGGCTCTCGAGCAGGCGCAGGCCCAGGTCAATGCCCTGGTGCTCGGCAAGGCGCAGGCGGTGCGCCTGGCCTTCGTCGCGTTGCTCTCCGACGGCCATCTGCTGATCGAGGATCTGCCCGGGCTCGGCAAGACCACGCTCGCGCATGCCCTGGCCGCGACGCTCGGCCTGGAATTCCAGCGCGTACAGTTCACCTCCGACCTGTTGCCGGCCGACGTGGTCGGCGTGTCGGTGTTCGACCCGCAGTCGCGCCAGTTCCAGTTCCACCCCGGCCCGGTGTTCACCCAGGTCCTGCTCGCCGACGAAATCAATCGCGCGCCGCCGCGCACTCAAAGCGCGCTGCTCGAGGCGATGGCCGAACACCAGGTCACCGTCGACGGCCGCACCCATCCGCTGCCCGACCCGTTCTTCGTCATCGCCACCCAGAACCCGGTCGACCTGTCGGGCACCTATCCCCTGCCGGATTCGCAGCTCGACCGCTTCCTGCTGCGCCTGCAGCTCGGCTATCCCGACGAAGCCGCCGAACGCGACCTGCTCGCCGGCGCCGATCGCCGCAACCTGATCGCCCAGACCAGGCCGATACTGAACACCGACGACGTGCTGGCGATCCGGCGCGCGGTCGACGCGGTCTACGTCGGCGAGAGCCTGATCCATTACGTGCAGGCCCTGCTCGCGCGCAGCCGCAAGCACCCCGGCGTGCGCGTCGGCCTGTCGCCGCGCGCCGGCCTGGCCTTGCTGCGCGCCGCGCGCGCTTACGCGCTGCTGCTGGGCCGCGCTCACGTCGTGCCCGAGGACGTGCAGGCGCTGTTCGCCGCGGTCGCCTCGCACCGCCTGGTCGCCGAAGCCGACGCCGCGCCCGATATCGCCAAGTCCATCCTCTACGCCGTGGCGGTGGATTGAACGCGGCGATGGCGGCGAGGCAAGCGCAGGACGATCTCGATCACGCCCCGGCCCGGCCCGCTGCGCGGCGCTGGGCCGCCTTGCGCGCACGAATGATGTCGCTGACCCGGCCGCGCCGGCCCGAACCGCTGCCGACGCGCTTCGACCGCCGCCGCATCTACGTGCTGCCGACCGGTTTCGGCCTGTTCTACGGGGCTCTGCTCGCGACCATGACCCTGGGCGCGCTGAACTACAACAACAACCCGGCCTTCCTGCTTGCCCTATTGCTCGGCGGCGCCGGGCTCGCCAGCCTGATCGCGGCGCAACTGCAATTGGCGGGCCTGAGCATCGTCGCGGTCGACGCCGAACCGGTGCCGGCCGGCCTGCCGCTGACCGTGCGCGTGCATGTGCGCGCCGCGCCCGATCGCGTGCGCCGCGGCCTGCGCGTCGACGACCACGGTGCGCTCGGCATCGAGGCCGCGGTGCTCGATCTCGACCAGGGCGCCGGCGAAGCCGAACTGCGCGTGGCCACCGAGCGGCGCGGTTGGCTCGACCTGCCGCGCCTGCGCATCTCGACCACGCGGCCGCTCGGGCTGGCCCGCGCCTGGGCGCATGTCTGGCCGGAAGCGCCGTTGCTGGTCTATCCGACCCCGGAGGCGCACGGCCCGCCGTTGCCGGTCGGCGGCGGCGACCAGGCGGTGACCCGGCTGCACCCGAGCGGCGACGATGTCCATCACTTGCGCGCCTACCGCTTCGGCGATGCGCGCCGGGCGATCGCCTGGAAGCATTCGGCGCGCCGCGACACCCTGCTGGTGCGCGAATACGAACAACCGCTCGGCGCCGACGTCGAGCTCGAATGGCATCGCCTGACCGGCCTCGGCCAGGAGGCGCGGATCTCGCGCCTGGCGCGCTGGGTCGACGAGGCCGAACGCGACGGGTGCCGTTATCGCCTGAGCCTGCCGAACCAGCCCTCGCTCGGTCCCGGCACCGGCCCGGCGCATCGCCACGCCTGCCTGCGCGCCTTGGCGCTGATGCCGCATGGCTAAGCCCGCCGCGACGGCGCTCGAGCCGACCACCCGCCGCTGGGCCCTGCTCGCCGGCGCCAGTTGCCTGCTGCCGCTGCTGCTGCAACTGCCGCCGCAGATCGCCATGGTGATCGCCGCGGCCGGCATCGGCATCGGCGTGCTGTCCTGGCGCCGCCCTTTGCCGAGCGCCCTGCGCCTGGTGCTGTTGTTGGCGCTGATCGGCACCGTGCTGCTGATGACCGGCTTCGCCCTCGGCCGCGACACCGGCTGCGCCCTGCTCGCGGCGATGTTCGCGCTGAAGCCCGCGGAAACGCATACCTTGCGCGACGCGCGCAGCCTGATCGGCTTCGCCCTGTTCGGGCCGTTCGCGACCTTCCTGCTCGACCAGGGGCCGCTGTCGCTGACTCTGGGCCTGGCCGCGGCGATGTTCGCCCTGTCCACCCTGCAACGCCTGGCCGAAATCGAATCGCGGCCGCAGCCGTCGCGCGCGGTCGAGCCGGCGCAAACCCATTGGCAGCGGCTGTTGGCGATCGGCCGCCTGGTCGCGATCGGCTTGCCGCTGGCGCTGGCGGTGTTCTGGTTGTTCCCGCGCCTGAGCTCGCCGCTGTGGGGCGTGCCCGAGCGCGCCCTCGCCCGCCCCGGCCTGTCCGACCGGATGGGCCCGGGCGAAATGGTCGACCTGATGAACGACGAGACCGTGACCCTGCGGGCACGCTTTCGCGGCGCGGCGCCGCCGACCTCGCAGATGTACTGGCGCGGGCCGGTGCTGTGGAATTTCGACGGCCGCGAATGGACCCAGCCGCGCTGGTTCCGGGGGCTGCCGGCGGCGCCGATGCGCGCGGGCCGCACCAATTGGGATTACGAACTCGAAGTCGAACCCACCGATACGCGCCAGTTCGTCTCGCTCGATCTGCCGCGCGAAGCGCCCCCCGGCTCGCGCCTGTCGCTGGACCACGGCATCTATGCCGACCGCCCGCTGACCTCGTTGAGCCGCTGGCGCCTCCAGTCGGCGCCGCCGGCCTCGTACGAGCCGCAATTGCGCGAGACCCTGCGCCGCGCCGCACTGTCGCTGCCGAGCGGCTACAACCCGCGCACTCTCGCCCTGGCGCGCCGCTGGCGCGCCGAGGCCGGGCACAACGATGCGGTCATCGTCGACCGCGCCCTGGCGATGATCCGCCGCGAGTTCGTCTACACCCTGGCCACGCCTTTGCTCGGCCGGCATTCGGTCGACGAGTTCCTGTTCGACCACAAGGCCGGGTTCTGCGAACACTTCAGTTCCTCGTTCGTGGTGCTGATGCGCGCGGCCGGCATTCCGGCGCGGGTGGTCACCGGCTACGCCGGCGGCTACTTCAACCCGGTCGGCAATTACTGGCTGGTACGCCGCTCCGATGCCCATGCCTGGGCCGAGGTCTGGCTGCAGGGGCGCGGCTGGGTGCGGGTGGACCCGACCGCCGCGGTCGCGCCCGAACGCATCTACGACACCCTCGCCGACCGTCGCCCCGGCGCCGGCGGGCTGTTCGGCGGCATCGCCGGGGCGACCCCGCTGTTCAACCTCAGCGACTGGCTGCGCCGCGGCTGGAACGATTTCGTGCTCGGTTTCGACGCCAGCCGCCAGCAGCGCATGCTGCAGCCCTTCGGCGTCGACCACCTCGACAGCGGCCGGCTGATCGTCCTGTTCGTGCTGTTCGCCAGCGTCACTCTGCTGTGGATGGTCTGGCTCAGCAGCCGCGGCGAACGCGAGCGCGACCCGGTCCTGCGCGCCTGGCACCGCCTGTCGCGCCGCTATCGCCGACTCGGCCTGGCGCGCGAACCGCACGAACCGGCCCTGGCCTGGGCTGAACGTGTGGCCAAGGCCCGGCCGGATCTGGGCGAAAGCCTGCTCCGGCTCAGCCAACATTTCAGCGATTGGCGGTACGCTGGTGGCCAACCCGGGCGGCGCGAGGCCCGAGAACTGCGCAACGAACTGGTCCGGGCGCTACGCGCACACCGCCCCGGCCCCACTGGAGAACGTCGATGAAGCTCCGACTTGCCTTACTCGCTGCCGGCGTCGCGCTGATCAGCGCCTGCGCCTCGCAGCCCAAACCCCTGCAGGGGGCGTTCACGGCCCTGACCCCGTCCGATGCCGCCGCCCAGGACAGCACCGGCGCGGTGGTGCGCTGGGGCGGCCGCATCGTCAACGTCGAACCGCAGGCCAACCGCACCTGTTTCGAGATGATCTCGACCCGGCTCGGCGATTCCGGCCGGCCGTACTGGGCCACCGACGACACCGGCGGCCGCTTCATCGCCTGCCGCGCCGGTTTCTACGACCCGGCCCTGTTCGAGCGCAACCGCGAAGTGACCTTCACCGGCCGCATCTCCGGTTACGAGTCGCGCCGCATCGGCGAATACGACTACCGCTTCCCGAAGCTCGACGCCGACGTGGTTTACCTGTGGCCGGTGCGCGAGCGCGTCGACGTGATCGAACGTCCGGCGCCGTGGCCGTGGTGGGGTTGGTGGTAAGGCCTCGCGGGCTCCTCCCACGATCGCGGTAACGAAGAAGGCGCCCCTCGGGCGCCTTCATTCGTTTCGGGGACTGGGAACGCGCCCTGGGGGCGCGTAAAGGCGCCGCTCAGCGCGGGGTGCCGAAACGGCCGAGCTGAGCGCCGGCGAGCAGGTGGAGGTGGATCTGGAACACGGTCTGGCCGCCGTCGCCGTTGCAGTTCATGACCAACCGATAGCCGTCCTCGGCGAAACCCTCGCGCTGCGCGAACGCGGCGGCGGCCTGAGCGAGGCGGCCGACGATTACCGCCTGGTCGGCCTGCAGGTCGTTGAGCGTGGCGATCGGCGTCTTCGGCACGAACAGCACGTGCACCGGCGCCTGCGGCGCGATATCGCGGAACGCGATCAGGTCGTCGTCTTCGTAGACGATGTCGGCGGGAATCTCGCGACGGATGATCTTGCCGAAGATGGTGGTGTCGGTCATGGGCCGGGCTTCGAGATTGGGGAGTCGCGAATCGTACCGCGGCCCCCCACTGAAACCACACACGCCGCGTTTCCCACCCACTCTTAATCAGCTCGGCAACCGTCGAACCGTCCAGATCGCACGGCTTCGCTTCACCGAGTCCCGAGTCCCGAGTCCCCAACCCCGAACCCCGAGAGTCCCGCCCCTACTGCGGCACCTCGCTCCGACTGCCGAACGCATGCGAGAGCGTGCCGCGATCGACGTATTCCAGTTCGCCGCCGAGCGGCACGCCGTGGGCGAGCCGGCTCGGCCGCACCTGATGCTGGCGCGCGAGTTGGGCGAGATAGTGCGCGGTCGCCTCGCCTTCGACGGTCGGGTTGGTGGCGATGATGAGTTCCTGCACCTCGCCCTCGGCCAGGCGCTTGGCCAGGATGTCCAGGCCGAGTTCGCGCGGGCCGATACCGTCGAGCGGGCTGAGCCGCCCCTGCAGGATGAAGTACAGGCCGCGATAACCGGTGGCCTGTTCGATCGCCAGCCGGTCGGCCGGCGATTCGACCGCGCACAGCAGGTGCGCATCGCGCGAACCGCTGGCGCAGGTCGCGCAGACTTCGGTTTCGCTGAAGTCGCGGCAGCGCACGCAATGGCCGATCTTCTCGATCGCCTCGGCGAGCGCGTCCGACAAGCGCTGGCCGCCGCTGCGCTCGCGTTCGAGCACGTGGTAGGCCATGCGCTGGGCCGATTTCTGGCCGACGCCCGGCAATACCCGGAACGCATCGATCAGTTGTTCGAGCAGGCGGCTGCTCATGCCGGCATCGCAACGCAGCGGACGGTCGTCATCGTGATCGCTTCGGTTCGCCGGCTAGTCGGCGGTGGGGAAACTGCTGCGCGCCATCGGCTCGCGATTCATCGCGCGCACGACGTTCAGGCAGACGATCGCGCCGAGCAGCGGGATCAGCCAGACCAGCGCCGACTGCAGGCCTTTCTGCAGGCCGGTCAGGTCGGGCTCGCGCCAGACCGTCCAGGTCGCGTACAGATCCAGCCCGAGGAGCGCCGCGGCGACCACCGCGGCGGTAATGCCGATGTGCAGGTTCATGAGTTCAGACAGCCCTCAGAACGGCAACTTCATGCCCGGCGGCATCGGCATGCCGGCGGTCGCGGCCGACATCTTCGCCTGCGACTCGCTGTTGATCTTGTTGACCGCATCGTTGAACGCCGCGGCGATCAGGTCCTCGACCATTTCCTGGTCGGCGAGCACGCTCGGGTCGATGCGCACCTTGCGGCAATCCATGCGGCCGGTCAGGGTGACGCTGACCATGCCGCCGCCGGCGCTGCCGGTGACTTCGATCTTGGCCAATTCTTCCTGGGCGCGCTGCACGTTTTCCTGCATCTTCTGCGCCTGTTGCATGAGTTGGGCGATGTTGCCGCGCATAGGGTCTGCCTCGTGGTCGTGAAGTGATCGGTGCGTCAGGCCGCGGTGGCGCGGCCTTGTCGTCGCTGGTTTAGTTGGGCCGCGAACGGCGCCGCGCAAGGGCTGCGGTCAGGTCTCGTCGTAGGGGCGGATCGAATCGGGCACCACCTTGGCGCCGTGGATCTCGATCAGACGGCGCACGTCGGGATCGTTCATGAAGCGTTCCTCGGCCATGGCCTGGCGCTCGTCGCGGGCGCGCAGGTTGCGCGCGTGCAGCGACTCGCCGGCCGCCGAGGCCGCTTCGAAACGGATCTGCGGCGCGGCGCCCAGGCGCGTGGCCAGGGCGTCGGCGACCATCTTGATCAACGCCGGTGCGCGCAGATGGTCGTCGTCGGCCGGCAGCGACAGAGTCAGCACCCCGTCGCCGTATGCCACGAAACTGGCGTGCTCGGCGAGGATCCGGGCCGGGCCGCGCAAGCCGCTGGCATCGACCAGCGCGTGCCAGGCCTCGTCGTCGGCGATACCGCCCGACGGCGAGGCGGCGCGGGCCGGCATCGTGATCGGCTCGGACGGCCGCGCCGGCGCGGCAGCAGGCGCGGCAGGTACGGAGACAGGCTCCACGCGCGGTGCGGCAAGCAGCGGTTCGCTGTCGGGGCCGGGGCTGCCGAACAGGCTCGGCCCCGGATCGGGCGACGGCGGCGCCGTTTCGCGCACCGGTTCGGCCGCGGCCTGGGGCGGCATCGCAGCGGCGGCCTGCGAGCGTGGCTCGACGCTTTCAGGTGCGGCCGCGCGTTCGACAGGCGCAGCCCGGACCGGCGCTTCGGTCCGCTCCGCCACGCGCTGAAGGTTCGGCTTCGGTGCAAGCTCTTCGTCCGGCCAGGTCAGCGGGACCCGGGTCTGCGGCTCGGTATCCACCGCAGGCTTCACCGCGGCTTGCGTCATGCGCGGCGCCGGTTCGGACGGCGCGGCCGCGACCGGCATGGGTTCCGGCTTCGCCACCGGCGCTGCTGCGGATTCGAGCGCCGGATTCGGGCGCGGCCTGGCGGCCTGCACCGGCGCTTCCGGGGCCGGTGCCTTGCCCGATTCGAAGCTCGGCGCGGCCTGGCGGCCACCGCCCATCTCGCGCATCGCCGCCGCGGCCTGGGCCGCAGC
>NZ_JBPKJP010000059.1:0-26509 GCF_051217035.1 Lysobacter sp. 1R34A | reverse complement strand
GCCGACGGCGAGCGCCGCCGCGGCCAGCGGCCGCAAGGCCGACGTCGAATGCCGCATGCTCGTGCTCGGCTCCGGCCCCGGCGGCTACACCGCCGCGTTCCGCGCCGCCGACCTCGGCCTGGACACCGTGCTGGTCGAGCGCTACCCCAGCCTCGGCGGCGTATGCCTCAATGTCGGCTGCATTCCGTCCAAGGCGCTGCTGCACGCGGCCGCGGTCATCGACGAGGCCGCGCACGCCGGCGATTACGGCGTCAGCTTCGGCAAGCCGAGCATCGACCTCGACGCGCTGCGCAAGTACAAGGAAAAAGTGGTCGGCCAGCTGACCAAGGGCCTGGCCGGCATGGCCAAGCAGCGCAAGGTGCGCGTGGTCGCCGGCACCGGCAGCTTCATCTCGCCCAACGAACTGGAAGTGACGGGCGAGGGCGGCACCCAGTTGATCCGCTTCGAGCAATGCATCATCGCCGCCGGCTCCCAGGCGGTGAAGCTCGGCAATTTCCCGTGGGACGACCCGCGCGTGATGGATTCCACCGACGCGCTGGAACTGGCCGAGATTCCGCGGAAGCTGCTGGTCGTCGGCGGCGGCATCATCGGCCTGGAAATGGCCACGGTGTACCGCGCGCTCGGCAGCGAAGTGACCGTGGTCGAGTTCCTGGACCAGTTGATGCCGGGCGCCGATCCCGACCTGGTCAAGCCGCTCGCCGACCGCCTGAAGAAGCAGGGCGTGGCCGTGCATCTGAAGACCAAGGCGGCGGCCACCGAGGCGCTGAAGGAAGGCATCAAGGTCTCGTTCGAAAGCGCCGAAGCCGGCCAGGCCGCCGCGCTCGAAGCCACGGTCTATGACCGCGTGCTGGTCGCGGTGGGCCGCGCGCCGAACGGCGCCAAGATCGGCGCCGACAAGGCCGGCGTCGAGGTCACCGAACGCGGTTTCATCCCTGCCGACCGGCAGATGCGCACCAACGTGCCGCACATCTTCGCCATCGGCGACCTGGTCGGTAACCCGATGCTCGCGCACAAGGCCACCCACGAAGGCAAGCTCGCCGCCGAAGTGGCCGCCGGCGAGAAGAAGGAGTGGGTGGCGCGGGTGATCCCGTCGGTGGCCTACACCGATCCGGAAATCGCCTGGGTCGGCGTCACCGAGAGCGAAGCCAAGGCCAAGGGCCTCAAGGTCGGCGTCGGCAAGTTCCCGTGGGCCGCCAGCGGCCGCGCGATCGGCATCGGCCGCACCGAAGGCTTCACCAAGCTGATCTTCGACGAAGCCACCCACCGCATCGTCGGCGGCGGTATCGTCGGCGTGCACGCCGGCGACCTGATCGCCGAGATCGGCCTGGCGATCGAGATGGGCTGCGAAGTCGCCGACATCGGCCACACCATCCACCCGCACCCGACCCTGAGCGAATCGGTCGGCATGGCCGCCGAAGTATTCGACGGCACCATCACCGATCTGTATATCCCGAAGAAAAAGGGCTGACCGGCCCTCGACCCCCGGCAGTCCAGGGTAGGAGCGGCGCAAGCCGCGACCGCGAACCAGCGGCGACCGGCGCTGGCACCGTGGAGCCACCGGTCGCTCGCGCCGCATCGCATTGCTCCGCATGCGTGCGGTGCGGCCGCGCCGCACGCATGCGGCTGGCCTCAGAACGAGAAGGTCACGCCCGCCATCGGCCCCTTGAAGCGCTGGTCCAGGCCGAGCACGCCGTCGCGGCCCTCGCGCCGGGCGTCGATCTTGAACCAGTCGTAGCCGACGAAGGCGCCGATCGCCGGGGTGAAGCGGTACTCGACCAGTGCATTGGCGCGGCTGACGTCGCCTTCGTAATCGCCGAAGTCGCCCCAGTCGGCGTCGAGGTACTGGCCCTGCAGGACGAAACGCCAATTGTCGTTCGGCGACAGGGTCAGGCGCGTGCCGACCACCGGGGCATAGCCGTCCTCGCTGGAACTGGTGCGGTAGTTGTCGGCGCCGGCCTCGGCGCGCAGCTTGCCTTCGAGCTTGGCGTACTCCACGCCGATCTGCAGGCCCCAGCTCACCGTCTCGGTCTCGACCACGGCGTAGTCGTACATCACGCTGGCCAGTTCGAACTTGGCCTTGGCCTCGGCGAAACTGCCGGCCGGAATGGTGGTGTCGTCGTAGGAAATCGCCTCGCGCAAGGTGGCGCGCTTGCTCTTGTCGTAGCCGAAGTAGTTGAACAGCAGGCGGTTGCGCTCGCTGAAGCGGAACACGCCTTCGACGCGCGGCACGGTTTCGCGGCTGCCGAAGTCGAAGTCCTGGCTGAATCGGTAGGGTTCGCCGCGGAAGGTGGTGCCGGCGCTGAGTTCGCCGCTGCCTTCGACCGACATGGCGCCCAGGCGTACGGTGAAGCGATCGTCTTCGGCATGCGCGGATTGCGCGAACAGGGCGCTCGTCGCGGCCAACGCGAGCGTCAGTGGCAAAAGTTTCGGGTTCACAGGATCACTCCGTTGCGGGGGAAGCAGTACCGTTTGATGTACTGGCCCGTACATGAATGCCGCGCAATAAGTGGAGTGGCGGTGAAGAAAAACCGGATCGACCGTTGCGGCAAAGTCGGAATGCCTCAAACGGTGACCGCTGCCGCAAAAAAGGCGAAGCCCCGGCGGGTCATGCCGGGGCTTCGGGGGAGCCCGCCGCTGCTTTGCCATTGACGAGGAGAGAGAGGCGGCGGGCGTTCACAGATACTGACCGGTGCTTTCGCGAAAGGTTCCGAACTTCGTCAAAGATTTCGATCAAGTCGCCAACGCGCCCGACGAAGCCGCGGCGCGGCGGCGTTCGATCCGCTTCCAGATCTTCTCGTGGAAGTGGAAGGCCACCGTGTTGCAGGCCGGTTCGACCAGGGCCAACGCGCCGCCGACCCAAACACTGCCGGTCATCAGATAGCCGACCAGGAAGGCGACCGAGAAATGCACGCAGGCGAAGCTGAGGGTCTTGCTCATGGGAGCGGGCCTGAATGAGAATTGTTCTCAACAATACGCCTCTGGATTAGAAAATCAAATCGACCTTTATGCTCGATTCGATAGATCCGGACTATGGACGTGCCGGCTTGCGGCGCGCGCTTTACCTGCCGGGTAATTCAACCGCGGCGCGCCGCGGGCCATAGTCGCGGCCATGAAGCCCGCCGCCGCCGCCATGGATGCCGTGTACTGCCGGGCGCCGCGCACAGTCGCGACCGACGCCGGTTGCCGCAACTGCGCCCGCGTTCTATACTTTTGCGGCTCTACCGGGCGCTTTGCGCCAATCCCATACCGACGAGTCCCGCGTGCACGATCCTTTGTCCGCAGGTCGCCGGTTGGCGTCGCGCGCGATTGCCTGGCAATTCGGCGCGATGGCGCTGGCTGCGCTGGCCTTCTACCCCCTCGGTGCGTCTCACGCGCTGGCGGCGGCGGTCGGCGGCGGCGCGACGGTCGCTGGCAGCCTCGTGGCCGCCAGGATGGCATTGGGGGGAGGCGTGCAACCGGCCGGGATGGTAGTGGGCCGGTTGCTGGCCGGAGTCATATTCAAATGGGTGGTGGTACTGGCGGTGCTCGGGCTCGGAATGGCCTGGTGGCGTCTACCTCCGCTTCCAATGCTGGTGGGGCTGCTGGCGGCGACGCTGGCGTTCGTACTGGCCAATCTTTTGAAACGATAAGGTGTCTTTCGTGAGTGAACAGACCGGTTCGGGCGGCCTGAACGAATACATCAAGCACCATTTGACCCACAACACCAGTGAGGTCTTTGGCAGTGATGCGTTGTCGAAGTTCAATTTCGACTCGTGGATCGTCGCTTTGGTGCTCGGCCTGCTCTTCATCCTGTGGTTCGGTCTGGCGGCACGCAAGGCCACCGCGGGCGTTCCGAGCAAGGGCCAGGCCTTCGTCGAGATCATTCTCGAATTCATCGACGGCCAGGTGAAGGACACCTTCCACGGCGATCGCCGTTCGGTGACTCCGCTCGCGCTGACCATCTTCATGTGGGTCGTGTTCATGAACACGATGGACCTGCTGCCGCTCGACCTGTTCGGCTGGCTGGTCCACGTCACCGCCGGTCCGGAAGCGGCGCACCACACCTATTTCCGCGCCGTGCCGACCGCCGACCTCAATACGACGTTCGCGATCTCGGCCTCGGTGTTCTTCATCCTGATCGGCCACGCGGTTTCGGCCAAGGGCGTCGGCGGCTTCGGCAAGGAACTGGTCACCGCGCCGTTCCACGCGCACGGCGCGATGAAGCTCGTGCTGGTGCCGGTCAACCTCGTCATGAACATCATCGAGTGGCTGGTCAAGCCGGTTTCGCTCGCGATGCGACTGTTCGGCAACATGTACGGCGGCGAGCTGGTGTTCATGCTCATCGCCGGTCTGATGGGAAGCATCTACACCTTCGTGCCTGGCGTGCTCGCCAACGCGGCCTGGGCGATCTTCCACATCCTGATCATCCTGTTGCAGGCCTTCATCTTCATGATCCTCACGGTCGTCTACATCGCCGGCGCCCGCGAAAGTCATTGATCCATCGCTCGACGCGCACCACCCCTCATTCGTTTTCCCTTCACCGTTTAGCACTACCTCTACCAGGAGAAGCACCATGGAGTTCATCGCCAACGTTCAGGGTCTGACCGCCATCGCGATCGGCATCATCATCGGCCTCGGCGCGCTCGGCGCTTGCCTGGGCATCGCGATCATGGGTTCGAAGTTCCTCGAATCCGCCGCGCGTCAGCCGGAACTGGTCCCGATGCTGCAGGGCCGCATGTTCCTGCTGGCCGGCCTGATCGACGCCGCGTTCATCATCGGCCTCGCCGTCGCCCTGTTCTTCGCGTTCGCCAACCCGCTGATCGAGGCCGTCAAGCTCGCTGGCGCCGCCGGCTGATCAGGCAGAACCGTGCCCCGACCGGGGCACGATTCGGCAATCCGGGCCGGCGTTAGCCGGCCCAACGTAAGCAACGTCGAGGACCCGTCATGAATCCCAACATGACTTTCTTCGGTCAGATGCTCTCCTTCGCGATCCTCGTATGGTTCACGATGAAGTTCATTTGGCCGCCGCTGAACGCAGCGATCGAAGAGCGCCAGAAGAAAATCGCCGAAGGTCTGGCGGCTGCCGAACGCAGCCAGAAAGACCTTGCGCAGGCGCAGGAAAGCGTCGACGCGGCGCTGCGTGAAGCCCGTACCAAGGCCAACGAGATCATCGACCAGGCGCATCAGCGCGCCAATCAGATCATCGACCAGGCCAAGACCGACGCCGTCGTCGAAGGCACGCGCCTGAAAGCGCTGGCCGACGCCGAAATCGCCGCGGCCACCGATCGCGCTCGCGAGGATCTGCGCAAGCAGGTGTCCACGCTGGCGGTGACCGGCGCCGAAAAGCTGCTCAAGCGCGAAATCGACGCCAACGCCCACAAGGCGCTGCTCGACGAGCTGGCCGCAGAAATCTGATCGGATAGCCCAACGCGATGAGCCAGAACCTCACCCTCGCACGACCGTACGCCCGCGCCGCTTTCGCGGCCGCGAACGACGCCGGCCGCTCCGCCGAATGGTCCCGGGCGCTCGCCTTCGCGGCGCGCGTCGCCGGCGATCCGCAGGTGCAGGGGCTGCTCGGTCATCCGCAGCTGACCCTCGCCGACGCCGTCGGCCTGGTCGCGATCGACGGCGCGGACGAAGCCTTCCAGCGCTTCCTCGCGCTGCTGGCCGACAACCGCCGTCTCGCGCTGCTGCCGGAAATCTCCGGCCAGTTCGAGGAACTGCGCGCCGAAGCCGACCGCGTGGTCAAGGCCAAGGTCACCTCCGCCAGCGATCTGCCCGCGGCCGAACTCGAATCGATCAAGGCCGCGCTGGTCAAGCGCTTCGGCCGCAAGGTCGAAGTCGAGACGGCCGTCGACGCGTCGCTGATCGGCGGCGCGGTGATCGACGCCGGCGATGTCGTGATCGACGGCTCGCTCAAGGGCAAGCTCGCGCGCCTGCAGACGGCGCTGGCCGGTTAAAGCAGCGATTCGGGATTAGGGATGCGGGATTCGTAGCGGCCAAGGCTCCGGCGAATCCCAAATCACCGATCCCAGATCCCGAACCAAAAGAAAGCACCCGCGCGTCGCCCCATCGCGATGCAGGACCAAGGAAACGACAATGGCAAGCACCCAGCTCAACCCGTCCGAAATCAGCGAACTGATCAAGACCCGCATCGAGAAGGTCAAGCTGGCCGCCGAAGCGCGCAATGAAGGCACGGTCACCTCGGTGTCCGACGGCATCGTGCGCATCCACGGCCTGGCCGACGTGATGCAGGGCGAAATGATCGAACTGCCGAACAACACCTTCGCCCTGGCGTTGAACCTGGAGCGCGACTCGGTCGGCGCCGTGGTGCTGGGCGACTACGAACACCTGCGCGAAGGCGACATCGCCAAGACCACCGCACGCATCCTGGAAGTGCCGGTCGGCCGCGAACTGCTCGGCCGCGTGGTCAACGCCCTCGGCGAGCCGATCGACGGCAAGGGCCCGATCGCCGCGACCATGACCGCTCCGGTGGAGCGCGTGGCCCCGGGCGTGATCTGGCGCAAGTCGGTCGACCAGCCGGTGCAGACCGGCTACAAGACCGTCGACGCGATGATTCCGATCGGCCGCGGCCAGCGCGAGCTGATCATCGGCGACCGCCAGACCGGCAAGACCGCCCTGGCGATCGACGCGATCATCAACCAGAAGGGCACCGGCATTAAGTGCGTGTACGTCGCGATCGGCCAGAAGGCCAGCTCGGTCGCCAACGTCGTGCGCAAGCTCGAAGAGAACGGCGCGCTCGCCCACACCATCGTGGTCGCCGCGACCGCGTCCGAATCGGCCGCGATGCAGTACATCAGCGCTTACTCGGGCTGCACCATGGGCGAGTACTTCCTCGACCGCGGCGAAGACGCGCTGATCGTGTACGACGATCTGTCCAAGCAGGCCGTCGCCTACCGCCAGATCTCGCTGTTGCTTAAGCGTCCGCCGGGCCGCGAAGCCTACCCGGGCGACGTGTTCTACCTGCACAGCCGCCTGCTCGAGCGCGCCGCGCGCGTGTCTTCCGACTACGTCGAGAAGTTCACCAACGGCGAAGTGAAGGGCAAGACCGGTTCGCTGACCGCGCTGCCGATCATCGAAACCCAGGCCGGCGACGTCTCGGCGTTCGTTCCGACCAACGTGATCTCGATCACCGACGGCCAGATCTTCCTGGAAACCGACCTGTTCAACGCCGGCATCCGCCCGGCCGTGAACGCCGGCATCTCGGTGTCGCGCGTCGGCGGCGCCGCCCAGACCAAGATCGTCAAGAAGCTGTCCGGCGGCATCCGTATCGCCCTGGCCCAGTACCGCGAGCTGGCTGCGTTCGCGCAGTTCGCTTCCGACCTCGACGAAGCCACCCGCAAGCAGCTCGAGCGCGGTCAGCGCGTTACCGAACTGATGAAGCAGAAGCAGTACGCGCCGATGTCGATCGCCCTGCAGTCGCTGTCGATCTACGCGGTCGACAAGGGCCACATGGACGACGTGCCGGTGGCCAAGATCGGCGCGTTCGAAGAGGCGCTGCACGCGCACTTCACCAACACCGCGGGCGAGCTGGTCAAGAAGATCAACGACAGCGGCGATTGGAACGACGAGATCGAAGGCGCCTTCAAGAAGGGCATCGAAGAGTTCAAGCGTACCGGTAGCTGGTAACCAGGAGCCGGGACTCGGGGCTCGGGACCCGGGACTCGCGAAAGCGGGTTCCGCGGTGCCGGATCCAGCGTCCCGGGCTAGCAGTAACGATTCTGGCAGGGCCTCTTTCGAGTCCCGAGTCCCGAGTCCCAAGTCCCGGATAAAAAGATGGCAGGCGGACGCGAAATCAAAACCAAGATCAAGAGCGTGCAGAACACCCGCAAGGTGACGCGCGCGCTCGAGATGGTCTCGGCTTCCAAGATCCGCAAGGCGCAGGATCGGATGAAGACCTCGCGCCCGTATGCGCGCGTGATCAAGCAGGTGATCGGTCACCTGGCCCAGGCCAATACCGATTACCAGCATCCGTACATGGTCGAGCGCAAGGATCCCAAGCGCGTCGGCTATGTGATCGTGTCGTCCGACCGCGGTCTGGCCGGCGGCCTCAACAACAATCTGTTCCGCAAGCTGCTCGGCGAAATCCGCAAGTGGCAGGAGCAGGGCGTCGAGGTCGACGTGGTCACCATCGGCCAGAAGGCGTCGGTGTTCTTCCGCCGCATCAAGGTCAACATGCTGGCCTCGGTCACCCACCTGGGCGACAAGCCGCACCTGGAGCAGCTGGTCGGCGTGATCAAGGTCATGCTCGACGCCTACAGCGCCGGCAACCTCGACCGCGTGTTCCTGAGCTACAACGACTTCGTCAACACGATGACCCAGCGCGCGGCGTTCGATCAGCTGCTGCCGCTGCCGGAGCCGGAAACGCAGGTCGCCAAGCACGACTGGGACTACATCTACGAACCCGATGCGCAGACCGTGCTCGATCACGTGCTGACCCGCTACATCGAGTCGCTGGTGTACCAGGCGGTGCTGGAGAACGTAGCTTCCGAGCATGCCGCGCGCATGGTCGCGATGAAGTCGGCGAGCGACAACGCCAGCAAGCTGATCGGCACCCTGAACCTGGTCTACAACAAGGCCCGCCAGGCTGCGATCACCCAGGAAATCTCCGAAATCGTCGGCGGCGCCGCGGCGGTCTAAACCATCCGGTGGGCGCGGCCTAGGCCAGCGACCACGAGCAGCATTTGAAAGTTACTGAGGAATCAAAGATGAGCAGCAGCCAGGGCAAGATCGTTCAGATCATCGGTGCGGTCGTCGACGTCGAGTTCGCACGCGAGTCGGTGCCGCGCGTGTACGACGCATTGAAGGTCGAGAACACCGCCATCACCCTCGAAGTGCAGCAGCAGCTCGGCGACGGCATCGTGCGCGCGATCGCGCTCGGTTCCACCGACGGCCTCAAGCGCAACCTGATCGCCGTCAACACCGGCAAGGGCGTCTCGGTGCCGGTCGGCGTGGGCACCCTCGGCCGCATCATGAACGTGCTCGGCGAGCCGATCGACGAAGCCGGCCCGGTCGAAGCGACCGAGCATTGGGAAATCCATCGCGCGGCTCCCGATTACGCCGACCAGTCCTCGGGCAACGAGCTGCTGGAAACCGGCATCAAGGTCATCGACCTGATGTGCCCGTTCGCCAAGGGCGGCAAGGTCGGCCTGTTCGGCGGCGCCGGCGTGGGCAAGACGGTCAACATGCTCGAGCTGATCAACAACATCGCCACCGAGCACTCGGGCCTGTCGGTGTTCGCCGGCGTCGGCGAGCGTACCCGCGAAGGCAACGACTTCTACCACGAGATGGCCGAAGCCGGCGTCATCCAGCTCGAGAGCCTGAAGGACTCGAAGGTCGCGATGGTGTACGGCCAGATGAACGAGCCGCCGGGCAACCGCCTGCGCGTCGCCCTGACCGGCCTGACCATGGCCGAGTACTTCCGCGACGAGAAGGACGAGAACGGCAAGGGCCGCGACGTCCTGTTCTTCGTCGACAACATCTACCGCTACACGCTGGCCGGTACCGAAGTGTCGGCGCTGCTCGGCCGCATGCCGTCGGCGGTGGGTTACCAGCCGACCCTGGCTGAGGAAATGGGCGTCCTGCAGGAGCGCATCACCTCGACCAAGACCGGTTCGATCACCTCGATCCAGGCCGTGTACGTGCCCGCGGACGACCTGACCGACCCGTCGCCGGCCACCACCTTCGCCCACCTCGACGCCACCGTCGTGTTGAGCCGTAATATCGCGTCGCTGGGTATCTACCCGGCGGTCGACCCGCTCGACTCCACCTCGCGTCAGCTCGACCCGAACGTGATCGGCGCCGAGCACTACGACACCGCGCGTCGCGTCCAGGCCACCTTGCAGAAGTACAAGGAGCTCAAGGACATCATCGCGATCCTCGGCATGGACGAGCTGTCGGAAGAAGACAAGCAGGCCGTGTCGCGCGCGCGCAAGATCGAGCGTTTCTTCTCGCAGCCGTTCCACGTCGCCGAAGTGTTCACCGGCGCGCCGGGCAAGTACGTGTCGCTGAAGGACACGATCCGCGGCTTCAAGGGCATCGTCGAAGGCGAGTACGACCACCTGCCGGAGCAGGCGTTCTACATGGTCGGCGGCATCGAGGAAGCGGTCGAGAAGGCCAAGAAGATGGGCGTGGGCTGAGACGCCTGACGGCGTCTCGGGATTTGGGAGTCGGGATTCGGGAATCGTAAGAGCGGAACGTCGGCCGTTGCTTCGGCTTTAGACGACGCCCCATTCCTCATTCTCGATTCCCGTCGAACGAGCAAAGCGAGAAAGACTATGGCCACTACGTTCCGTTGCGACATCGTCAGCGCCGAGGAAGAGATCTTCCACGGCGAGGCGACGCTGCTCGTCGCCACCGGCGAGATCGGCGAACTCGGCATCGCACCGCGCCACGCGCCGCTGATCACGCGGCTGAAGCCGGGCAAGGTCGTGGTGACCCTGCCGAGCGGCGAACAGCTGGATTTCGCCGTCTCCGGCGGCATCCTGGAAGTGCAGCCGCAGGTCGTGACCGTGCTGGCCGACACCGCGATCCGCGCCCAGGACATCGACGAGGCCGCCGTGCGCGCCGCCAAGGAAGAAGCCGAGCGCATGCTCGCCAACCGCGGCCCGCAGATGGACGTTGCCGAAGCGCAGGCCAAGCTCGCCGAAGCGATGGCGCAGCTGCAGGCGCTGGAGCGTCTGCGCAAGAACATCAAGCACTGAGTCGCGCTGCGCGACATCGCGGCGGGTCATCGCCGCTACGAAGACGCCGGCCTTGCGCCGGCGTTTTTCGTTTCGGGACGAGACTTCGGCTGCTGTCGCGATGGAGCGCTGGATGGTCGGTTCGCGCTAGTAAGGCGCAGCCCGCCTTCGCGGGACGACCGTAGAAGAGTGGCGGTGCGCCGTCGCCTCAGCGGCGATACACCCAGTGGCGCGAGACCAGGAAGCCGACGCCGCCCAGGACGACTTCGATCACCGGCTTGGCCAACCAGGTCCATTGCAGGCCGGCGTGGCTGTCGACGGTGCTGACCGCCCAGGTGCTGACGATGGTGGTGCCGATCCATAGCATGACGAAGCGCCCGAACTGGCGCCGGCCGACCCGGGTGTCTTCGCTGGCGAAAGTGAAGCGGCCGTTGAGCCAGAAGCCGATCAGCGCGCCGCTGATGCGGCCGGCGAGGTTGGCGGCCTCGACCGGCATGCCGAGGTGGCTCAGGCCGACCATCACGCCCCAGTCGATCAGGTACTGCAGCGCACCGAAGATCAGGTAATTGCGGCCCTGCCGGGTCAGGCTCATGCGCCGGCTCCGGTCGCGCCGACGCGGCCGGGCTCTGAGAGCGCGAACTCGGCAGGCGCGAACTCGGCGGGGGCGAGCCTGGCAGGAGCGGGCCTGGCAGGAGCGGTCGGGGCGGCGGTCATGCGCGCATTCTAGCCAGACGACCCTGTACCATCGCGCCCATCACAGCCTGCACGACGGGAGCGGCGGTTTGCGCAGCGCAGTACTGATCCCCTGCTACAACGAAGCCCGCACGGTGGCCAAGGTCGTCGCCGACTTCCGTCGCGTCCTGCCCGACGCCGAGGTCTGGGTGTTCGACAACGCCAGCACCGACGACACCGCGGCGATCGCGCGCGCCGCCGGCGCCCGGGTCCATCGCGTGCCGGCCAAGGGCAAGGGCAACGTGGTGCGGGCGATGTTCCGCGAGGTCGAGGCCGATGTCTATCTGATGGTCGACGGCGACGACACCTATCCGGCCGATCACGCCGCGATGCTGATCGAGGACATCCTCGAGGGCCGCGCCGACATGGTCGTCGGCACCCGCCTGGAAAGCCACGACAGCGGTTCGTTCCGGCGCTTCCACGGCTTCGGCAATCGCCTGGTGCGCTGGAGCATCGGCCGTTTGTTCGGGCAGCCGGTGCGCGACGTGCTGTCGGGCTATCGCGCGTTCTCGCGCCGTTTCGTCAAATCCATGCCGGTGCTGTCGCGCGGTTTCGAGATCGAAACCGAGATGACCGTGTTCGCGATGGCCCACGCCTTCGTGCTCAGCGAACGCACCGTGCCCTATGGTGTGCGCCCGGAAGGCAGCGAGTCCAAGCTCAACACCTTCCGCGACGGTTTCCGCGTGTTGCGCACGATCGGATTCCTGTTCAAGGACCTGCGGCCGCTGCTGTTCTTCGGCGTCGCCGCCCTGGCCGCGGGTTTGGCGAGCCTGGGCTTCGGCGCCTTCGTGGTGCACGAATTCACCCTCAGCGGCGCGGTCACCCATCCCTCGACCGCGGTGCTCGCCGCGGCGCTGGCCCTGACCGCCTTCATCCTGCTCGCGACCGGGCTGATCCTCGACACCGTCAACCGGCGTTCGAACGAGATCCTGCGCCTGATCACCGACCAGGTGGTGCGCTACAGATCGGAGTGAACGCGGTCCGCGCGAGCGGGCACAGTTCGATCTCGGCCAGGCTGTCGGCGACGCGCATGCAGGCGCCATCGACGCGCAGTCCGTACAGACTCATGCGCTCGGCCGCGACCGCGTCGACCGCGACCGGGCGCAGCAACCATAGCGGTCCCTTGTGGCCGGCGATCCGGCTTTCCACCCGCGCCTGCAGCCGCGTGCATTGCTGCGGGTCCATGAAGTTGTTGCGTATCGCCAGCGCCGCGACGCCGCGCGGCAGGAACGCGACGGCATGGCCGATCGGCGTCTCGGTGCTGGTCACCACCAGGCTGTCGGCTGGCAGCGCGGGGAATTGCACCGAGATCATCGGGCTGCGGAACGGGTCGCGCCCCCAGCCCGGATGCTTGGTCGGCGCGATCGCCAGCAATGCGCCGACCACGAGCGCGATGCACGACCCGCGCCGCGCGAATGCGACCGAGATCACGCCGACGATCAACACCGAGAACAGCAGTTCGAGCGGATACAGATAGCGGTAGATGCTGTAGACGTGCAGCCAGAACGCATAGGCGACCAGGACGAAGGCCAGCAGCGGCCCGTACGGCGCGGCGAGGCCGCGGGGGTCGGAGGCGTTCTCCGCGATGGTCGATTCGCCGACTGCTGCGACCTCGCGCTTGCGCCGCAGCCACCACCAGGCGGCGAGGGCGCACAGGCCGAGCAACACGCGCGCGTCGGCCAGCGAGGCTTCGGAGAAATCGTTGCTCTTGCGCAGCAGGCGCAGCGGTACGTTGAGCGCATCGAGCGCGGTCCTGGGCAGGAAGCGCAGGTCGCGGCGCTCGCTGAACAGCGCGTCGGGCGAGTGGAACCAGTGATTGAAATAGGGGAACAGCGGATTGCCGTGGTGTTCCCAGAGGTACCAGCCCCAGGGGCCCCAGCTCAGGGCCGCGCCGACCGCGCCGCCGATCGCCAGGGCGATCAGGCGCGCCGGCAACTGCTTCAACGGCCCGGCGCACAGCGCCATGGCGATGAAACCCAGGCAGTACATGACCGCGGTGAGCTTGAGGCCGGCGGCGATGCCGGCGAGCAGGCCGACCGGCAGCCAGGTCGCCCAGGCGCCGCGGCGGCGGAACGATTCGACCGCCCACCACAGGGCCGCCAGCACGAAGGCGCCGACGATGTGGTCGTTGAAGGTCGCCGCGGTGCCGGGATACACCGCCGCGCCGGTGATCGCGACCAGGCCGGCCATCCAGGTGCGCAGCCGGCTGCGCTGCGCCGGCATCAGCGCATCGAGCAGGCGCAGGCCGAACCACAGAGCGATGAAGCTCGGCAGGGCCAGCCACAGGGTGACCAGCCAGCCGCTCGCCCCGGCCTGCACCAGCAGGGCGAACGGCAGGTCGGCGATCGGGTTGTGCCAGGTCTGCATCTGCGCCGCGGCGATGTCGTAGTCCAGGCGTCCGTCGAGCCAGGCCAGCGGCGTGTACAAATGATAGTTACGCAGGTCCCAGTTTGCGTCCTGGCGTTGGACCAGCGCCGCGAGCAAGGTGAAGAACAGGGCGACCACCGCAGTCGGTCGCCAGGAAACGCGCTCAGCGGGCATGCAGAATCCTCGTCAAGGCAGTTGCTAAGATTCCGACCGGACGCGGAGTGCGCGTCGAGGAACCCGAAATCCATGGCTCACGATTCGATGAATCAATTGCATATCGTCATCCTCGCCGCGGGCGAGGGCAAGCGGATGAAGTCGGCCACCGCGAAAGTGCTGCAGAAGATCGCCGGCCGGCCGATGCTGGCCCACGTGATCGAGACCGCCCGGGCGCTGCGCCCGGCCGGCATCCACGTGGTCTACGGCCATGGCGGCGAACAGGTGCGTGCGGCCTTCGAAGGCCAGGACGACCTGCACTGGGCCGAGCAGCAGCAGCGCCTCGGCACCGGTCACGCGGTGCAGCAGGCGATGCCGGGCGTGCCGCAGGATGCGCGGGTGCTGGTGCTGTACGGCGACGTCGCCCTGATCACCCCCGAGACCCTGCAGCGTCTGCTCGACGCGCCGGGCCGCATCGCGGTGCTGGTCGCCGACCTGGACGACCCGACCGGCTACGGCCGCATCGTCCGCGATCCCGAAGGCCGGGTCGGCCGCATCGTCGAGCACAAGGACGCCGACGAGGAGCTGCGCGAGATCCGCACCGTCAACACCGGCATCCTGGTCGCCGACGGCGAGCCGCTGCGGCGCTGGCTCGACCGCCTCGGCAACGACAACGCGCAGGGCGAGTACTACCTGACCGACGTGTTCGCCGCCGCGGCCGCGGAATACACCCCGGCCGAGATGGTCCACGTCGCCGAGCCGATCGAGGTCGAGGGCGCCAACGATGCCTGGCAGCTCGCGCAGCTCGAACGCGCCTACCAGTGGCGCGCGGCGCGCGCGGTCTGCCTGCAGGGCGCGCGCTTGGCCGATCCCTCGCGCTTCGATCTGCGCGGCGAAGTGCAGATCGGCCAGGACGTCGAGATCGACATCGACGTGATCCTGGAAGGCAAGGTCGAACTCGGCGACGGCGTGCGCATCGGGCCGTTCTGCCGGCTCAAGGACGTCAGGCTCGGCGCCGGCACTCTGGTGCGCGCGCATTGCGACCTCGACGGCGTGGTCGTGGAAGGCGCGGCGCAGATCGGTCCGTATGCGCGTCTGCGCCCGGGTACCGTGCTCGCCGACGGCGCCCACGTCGGCAACTTCGTCGAAACCAAGAACCTCAGCCTCGGCGTCGGCAGCAAGGCCAATCACCTGACCTATCTCGGCGATGCGGTGATCGGCGCGGGGGTCAACGTCGGCGCCGGCACCATCACCTGCAACTACGACGGAGTCAACAAATCGACGACCACGATCGAGGACGGCGCCTTCATCGGTTCCAACTCCTCGTTGGTCGCGCCGGTCACCATCGGCAAGGACGCGACGATCGCGGCAGGATCGGTAATCACTCGCCTGGCGCCGCCGGGAGAGCTGACCGTGGCGCGCGCGCGCCAGTCGACGGTGGAAGGCTGGAAGCGGCCGGCCAAGAAGAAGTAAGCGGTCGCGGTGCATCGCGGCGCGCCCTGTGGGACGCCGCGATGCCGCCTGCTGCACGAAAGCGGCTGCAGAAGCTGCACAGAGCTGCTGAATGAAACCAGAGACTTTCAGCGCCCTGCCACGCCGCTGCGACTTCGATCAGGGAACGTACTCCACCACTTCGGTGGCGCCGCTCTGCCCCCTGGCGATCTCGGTGTAATACTGCGCCGCGGCGGTCCGGTCGAGGAACGCGTTCGGCGCCCAGATCATCACGCCCTGGTAGCCGCCGCCGGCGACGTTCTGGGCGATCGTGCGCGCTTGCGAGGCCGAGCTGAATTCCGGCGAGATGCCGAGGAACAGGCTGGACTTGCTCATGCCGTAGCCGACGTACGGGGTCAGATAGCCGACGCTGCCGGCATAGGTCATCTCATAACCCTCGGTCAGTTGGCTGGCGGCGTTGTTGGGCGAGCGGAAGTACTGCGAGTCGGACCACAGCGCCTTGCTCAGGGTCTTGCCGGAGAAATAGGGATTGCTGCGGATCGCCTTGAGCACCGCGTAGAACGAGCTCGCGCTGCCCGAGCAGGTGGAGTATTCGTCGTCGACGTTGATGCCGTCGAGGCCGTACTTCACCACCTCGGCCACCATCGCGTTGCCGAGCCGGGTCGCGGTCCTGGAGGTCATGTTGCACGACCAGCCCGCGTTCTGATGGTTGCCTAGGTAGGAGATCTGGACCTTGATCCCGGCGTTCTGCAATTGGCGCACGGCGTCGATGTTGTCCTTGAGGATCGCGCTCATCTCCGTGTTGTAGTACAGCACCGGCGTGTTGGGCGTGCTGCCGTTGATGTTGGCGGCGAACAGCACGAGATCGGAAAAGAACGGCTGGCCGGTGCTCTTGACCCGGTAGTGAGCGATGTCCTTCACGTCCTGAGGCGAGGGATTATTCAGGAATACGACGTTGCGTGCGCAAGCGGCGAAACTTGCGAGAAATGCGATGAGACCGGCAGCCAGAAGCGTAGATTTGCGAAACATGGGCGAATCTCCTGTTCGGTTGTTTGGAAATCCTGCGGCTTTTTTTGCGATGCGCACGTCGTCCGGCGTTCGTGTTTCGGGAGCGACCTGTCTAGAAACGAAAGCGGGGGCTACACCCCTACATCGATCTCATGCATGGCCCGAACGCGAACGCTGAGCGAAAGCTCGCGCGCACTTCTCCCGGCCGGCGGACTTGCGCAGCGATGCGCTCGACGGGGGATGTCTGGGCGCCCGGCCGGCGCGTTATGTTGAGGCGGTTACGCCTGGGGTGTTGCGACAGCGTCGTCGATGCTGCGAGGAACTCCATCACGCCTCTTCGATGGGTACGGGTTCCGTCGCCACGCGCTTAGCTATCGGCGCTCGAGCCGTGCGGCTCAGGCATCCGGCAGCACCATCGACACGCACAGGCCGCCGTCTTCGCGATTGAGCAGGGCGATGCGGCCGCCATGGGCTTCGGCGATCTCGCGTGCGAGCGCGAGCCCCAGGCCGGTGCCGTTGCGCTTGGTCGAATAGAACGGCAACAAGGCGTTGGACAACACCGCGTCGTTCATGCCGCTGCCGCGGTCGAGCACGTCGATGCGCCAGGCGTCCTGTACTCGGCGCAACTGCAGCCGTACGTCTTCGGGCTTGGAGCCGGATTCGTGGGCGTTCTTGAGCAGGTTGATCAGGCTCTGCTCGAGCTGGGCGGCGTCGACGCGCGCGATCGCCTCGCCTTGTACGCCGTCGTAGACGAAATCGACCTGGCTGCGCAGTTGCTCGACGAAGCGCGACCACTCGATCGGTTGCAGCCGCGGCGAAGGCAGCTTGGCGAAGCGCGCGTAGTCGCGGATGAAGCCTTCGAGATGGCGCGCGCGTTCCTCGATCGTAGTCAGCGCGGTCGGCAGGCGTTCGTACTGGCCGCGGCGCAACAGCTCGGCGCCGGAGTGGGCGAGCGAGGCGATCGGCGCCAGCGAGTTGTTGAGCTCGTGGCTGATCACGCGGATCACCTTCTTCCAGGTCTGCACTTCCTGGCGGCGCAGCTCGGCGGTCAGCTGGCGCAGCAGCACCAGCTCGTGGGGCCGGCCGTTGAGCCGGAAGATGCGCCGCGAAAGGTGGTAGATCTCTTCGTTCTCGATGTCGCCGACCGAGAACATGCCGTCGCCGCCGCGCTCGAAGGCGTCCTGCATCGGCGTGGGCGCACGCGACAGCAGCTCGGCGAAGCTCTGGCCCTCCAGGCGCCGGCCTTCGCCGAGCATCTTGCGCGCGGCGAGGTTGCCGTGAACGATGCGCCGGGTCGGGTCGACCAGCATCATCGCCACCGGCGTGTTCTGGATCATCGTGTCGAGCAGCAGCTCGCGCTGCACCAGGCTCAGGCGTTGTTCGCGCAAGGCGTCGCCGAGCCGGTTGTGGCTGGCGACCAGTTCGCCGAGATCGCCGCCGCCGGTCCAGTGGAAGCTGATCGAGTAATCGCCGTCGCGATAGCTCGCGACCGAGCCGGCGAGGGCGCGGAACAGCGAGTTCATCGGCGCGAACGCACGCCGGACGTGATAGATCAGCAGCGGCGCCAGCGCCGCGAGCACCACGGCGAGGGCGAGCCAGCGGTTGGCGAAGTAGTCCGACAGCCACAGGGTCAGCGCCGCGCCGCCCGCCAGGTAGGCCAGGGCGATGACGCTGAACACCAGACTCAGGGGAAGGCGGCGCATGGTCGGGCCTCAGTCGCGCTTGATGCCGAGCCGTTCGAGGCGGCGGTACAAGGCCTGCCGCGACAGGCCCAGCTCGCCGGCGGCCTGCGCGAGCACGCCGCCGGCGCGTTCGAGCGCGGCCTCGATGGCGGCGCGGTCGGGTTCTTCGCCGCCGTTGCCGACGCTCGGCGACGGCGCGACCGGCAGGCCGAGGTCGGCCGCGCCGATGCTGTCGCCGCGCGCGAGCAGGGCCGCGCGTTGTAGGGTGTTGCGCAGCTCGCGCACGTTGCCGGGCCAGGCGTGCGCGTACAGCGCGCGCTCGGCTTCCTCGCTCAGGCGCTTGCCGTTGGCGAGCGCGTTGTCGCGCAGGAAATGCCGCGCCAACGGCAGCACGTCGTCGCGGCGCTCGGCCAGCGGCGGAATGTCGATCTGGATGGTGTTGAGGCGGTAGTACAGGTCTTCGCGGAAGCGGCCGTCGCGGATCATCGCCGGCAGGTCGGCGTTGGTGGCGCTGATCACCCGCACCTTGACCTGGCGCTCGCGGTTCGAGCCCAGGCGCTCGAAGCGGCCGGTCTCGAGCACGCGCAACAACTTCATCTGCCCGGCCAGCGGCAGGTTGCCGATCTCGTCGAGGAACAAGGTGCCGCCGTCGGCGGCCTCGAACTTGCCCTCGCGCATCTTGTTGGCGCCGGTGTAGGCGCCGGCGTCGGCGCCGAACAGTTCGGCTTCGATCAGTTCGGTCGGCAACGCGCCGCAGTTCAGGGTCACGAACGGGCCGGACTTGACCGAGGAATTGGCCTGGATGATCTCGGCGATCTTTTCCTTGCCGGCGCCGTTGGGCCCGGTGATGAGCACCGGCACGTCGGCGCGCGCGACCTGGCCGGCCAGTTCGATCACCCGCGCCAGCGGCTCGGAGCCGAACACCAGGCCGCGCAGGTCGTAGCGCGCTTCCAGATCGCGCTGCAGCTTGCGCCGCTGCTCGTGCAGACGCGAGATTTCGCGGGCGCTGGCGCCGAGTTCGAGCAGGTTCTCGACGCTGGCGAGCAGTTTCTGGTCGTCCCAGGGCTTGGCCAGGTAATCGGCGGCGCCGGCCTTGGCCAGGTCGACGGCGATGTCCAGATGCGTCCACGCGGTCAGCAGGATGATCGGCAGGTCGGGATGGCGCGCGCGGATCGCGCGGAACAGCGCCACGCCTTCCTCGCCGGAGGTGGTGTCGGCGCTGAAGTTCATGTCCTGCAGGACCAGGCCGATGTCTTCGCGGGCCAGCAGCTCCAGGCCTTCGTCCGGCGACTGCGCGGTGACCACGCGGATTTCGCGCAGGCCGAACAGCAGGTCGAGCGCGGTGCCGACCGCCGGGTTGTCGTCGATGACCAGGACCGTGCGCATCAGGAATCCGTGTGGTTCGGGAGCGGGCGCCGCATCGCGGCGGCTCGTGATCGCCGCAGTATACGGCGCGGCCCCGGCGCTGCAGGCCGGCCCGGCCGGGCATCGTGCGCGGCGTGCGGCGCCGCTCCTTTGCCACCGGCCTGCGCGAAGCGGCAGTGCGGGCCGCGCGCCGGCCTGGCTCCTCTCGCACGGGCTGCGAGAGGAGCGGAACCTGGCCGTATCCGGCCCGGACCAGGTTCGCCGGGCGGGACTTGCTTCGTGGGTGCTTACTTCGCGGCCTTGGCCGGCGGTGCGTCCGCCGGCACCGAAGCGATCCAGCGATCGATCCGCGTTTCCAGTTCGCGCAAAGGCAAGGCGCCGCCGCCGAGGATCTGGTCGTGGAAGGCGCGGATGTCGAAGCGCGCGCCGAGTTGCGATTCGGCGCGGGCGCGCAGTTCGCGGATCTTCAACTGGCCCATCTTGTAGGCCAGCGCCTGGCCCGGCCAGGCGATGTAGCGGTCGGCCTCGGCCTGGATGTTCGGCTCCTCCATGTCGGAGTGATCGCGCATCCACTGCACCATCTGCTCGCGGGTCCAACGCTCGTGATGCACGCCGGTGTCGAGCACGAGCCGGTTGGCGCGGATCAGTTCCTGCGAGAGCCGGCCGAAATCGCTGTACGGGTCCTGGTAGAAACCGACTTCCTTGCCGAGGTCTTCCGAGTACAGGCCCCAGCCTTCGATGTAGGCGAGCTGGCCGGTCAGAGTGCGGAACTTCGGCAAGGCCGGCAGGCCGCGCGCGACCGACAACTGCAGATGATGGCCGGGCACGCCTTCGTGGTAGGCGATGGCCTCGACCGTGGTCAGTAGGCGCTTGTCCGGTTCGCCGGTGTTGACCGTGATCAGGCCGGGGCGCTTGCCGTCGGGCGTGCCGGGCATGTATTGCGCCGACGAGGCCTCCTTCTCGCGCCAGGTTTCCACCGCCTGCACCTGCACCGCGGTGGTCGGCAGGGTGCCGAACAGATCGGGCAGGCGCTTTTCCATCGCCGCGATGTACTCGCGGTACAGCTCGAGGATCTGTTCGCGCGACTTGGCGTGGCGGGCGGGGTCGGCCGCCATCGCCTTGCGCGCGCTCTTGAGGTCGGCATAGCCCAGGCGCCGGGCGATTTCGGTCTGCGCGCGTTCGATGCGCTCGACCTCGCTCAGGCCGAGGCGATGGATCGCCTCGGGCGTCATCGACGACGAGGTGAACTGCTCGATCGCATACCGGTACAGGGCCTCGCCGTTCGGCACCGACCAGATGCCGTACTGCTCGCGGCCCTGCGGCGCGTATTCCTTGGCCACGAACTCGCCGAGGCGGCGATAGGCCGGGCGCACCTGCTGGTCGACGACCTCAAGGATCTGCTTGCGCAGGCGTTCGCGTTCGGCCGCCGGCACGCTGTCGGGGAATTTCTTCAGCGCCGCGGCGAACACGCTGTCCTCGCCGGCGACGTCGGCGATGCCGTTGCACTGCGCGGCGACCTTGTCGAGCAGATAACGCGGCTGCATCACGCCGTTCTTGGCGCCCGCGCGGGCGACCTCGGTGACCTGGTCGAGAATGCGCGGAATCGCGCGCAGGCGGGCCAGGTAATCGTCGTATTGCCGGGTGTCGTTGAACGGGAAGGCCTTGACCACGATGGTCAGGAACAAATGGGTGCCGTTGAACTGGTCCAGCGGCATTTGGTGGGTCCCGAGCTCGTAGCCCTGGATGTCGTTCTCGAGCCAGCGCACCAGCAGGCGGTGATTGAGCAGGTCGCTCTCGGCGAAGCCGCGGGTGTCGACGGCCTGCAGGCGCTTGAGCAGGGCGCGGGTCGCCTGGTTGTGGCGCTGCGCGCCGGCCAGGGAGAAATCGCTCCAGGCGGCGTTGTAGCGGTAGTCGCCGAAGAAGCTGGCCTGCTCCGGCAGCTCGCGCATCAGCCCCTCCCAATGCTCGTCGATCAGGGCGTTGAACTGGCGCGTGCGTGCGGCGACGTCGTCCGCTTGGGCCGAGGCCGGCGCGGCGGCGCGTGTGCCGGTATCCGCCGCGGCGGCGTGAACGGCGGGCAGGCAGAGCGCGCCGGCGAGCGCGGCCGACAACGCGGCGATGCGCAAAGCGCTGCGGGTGGGACGGTGCGGGGAGGCGAGAGTCATGCGAGGCTCCGTGGTGGCGTGCGGCGATGAGGCGGGGCGCGAGACCCCGCTCCCGACCGGCGTGCGGGCGGGCTTGGGATCGCGTCGATTGGGTAGCGGGTGCAACGAGTGAATGTGGCGGTGGAGGCCTTGGGACGCTCGCGCTCAGGCCGATCGCGTGGCCAGCGCCGGCGGCACCAGCGCCGCCCGCCGGGCCGGGCCGTACACCGCGAGTTGCCCGAGCAGCCACAGGCACAGCGCGCCGAGCGGCAGATAGAACCCGGGCAGGCGCGGTAGTTCGTAATAGCGCATCAGCGCCAGGTTGATCGCGAACGCGAGCGCCATGCCCAGGCCGATGCCGATGCTGGTCAGCAGGAAATTCTCGGTCTGGAAATAACGCAGGATCTGGCCGCGGGTGGCGCCGAGCGCACGCCGCACGCCGATCTGCTTGGTCCGCTGCTGCACCCAGAAGCTGGCCAGGCCGACGATGCCGAGCGCGGTCACGATCAGCAGGGCGACGCAGACCGACGCGAGCAGCCAGACCATCGAACGGTCGGTCTGGTGGAACTTGTCGCTCATGTTCTCGATCGTGTCGTTGTCTTCGTCGAGGATGCGCAAGGGTCCGTTCTTGCTCAACGCCGCGGCGGCGCTGGCGAGCACTTCCTGGCGTCGCGCCGGATCGGTGCGGATCAGGTAGATGGCGCTGTTGTAGTCCATCTGGATCGGGAAGATCACCGAGTGATCGGCGCTGGACGCGCCGAAGTGTTCGTTCGGGCGCAGCAGGTGCTCGACCACGCCGACGACCTGGGTCGGCGCCTCGCCCCAACCGTAGAAGACTTTGCCGATCGGATCCTGGCCGGGATACAGCATCTGCGCCAGCGAACGGGTGATGATCGCCGAGGGGATCGGATAGTCCGAGCCGGGCTCGCGGATCTTGCGATAGCTGAACACCTCGTCGGCGCTGAAATCGCGGCCGGCGACCAGCTTGAGCCCCATGGTCTTGAGGAACTGCTCGTCGCCGAGATAGGTGCTGGCGTTGGTCGTCGGCAGGGGCTGGTCGGGCTTGAGTTCCAGGCCCGAGTTCCACGAAGACTGGCCGTAACGCACCTGGTTGGTCACCGTGGCGGCCTTGACTCCGGGCAGCGAGCGCAGCACGGCCAGGTCCGACTGGGTCAAGGCGTCGGCATCGCCCTTCTCGTTGATGCCGCCGATCGAGAAGCGGATCAGCTCGTTCTCGACCATGCCGCTCGGACGCTGCATGCGGGCGATGCGGTTTTCGATCAGGAACACCGCGTTGCAGATGATCGCGCAGGTCAGTGCGACTTCGAACACGATCAGCGCGGCGGCGGTCTTGTGCCGGCGCAGGGTGGACAGGATGGGGCGGATATCCATGACGAGCCTCGACGGAAGATGGATCACTGACTCTTGAGCTGGATGGCCGGCGTCACCTGGCAGGCGCGCCAGGCCGGCAGCAGGCCGGCGAGCACGCTGGCGGCGATGGCCAGGAGAAACGTGGCGAGCAACATGGTCGGGTCGAGGCGGGCCAGGGCGGCATAGCTGACCGGTTGCTGGCGCACCGCCCACAGGCCCACCTGCGCCAGCGCCAGGCCGAGCAGGCCGCCGGCCAGGCCGACGCTGCCGGCTTCGACCAGGCATTGGGCGAAGATCGCCTTGCGGGTCGCGCCGAGCGCGCGGCGCACGCCGATCTCGCTGGAGCGGCGCAGGAACTTGGCCAACAGCAAACCCACCGTATTGAGCAGGCAGACCAGCAGGAAGCCGAGCGCGAGCCAGGTCTGCAGTCGCACGTCGGCCGGCACCACGCGCTTGAAGTCCAGCCACTGCATGAGGCCGTCGAGCGCCGGCGCGGTCGGGCGCTCGAAGCGTCCGGCGCTGCGTTGCTGGGCGACGTAGTTCTGCAGGTACTGGCGATAGGCCGCGACTTTTTCCGGCGTGCCCAGCTCGACCCAGTAGTTCACCCAGGCGCACTTGGCGTTGATGCTGCGGTTGCCCTCGGCGTCCACGTTGTTGTCGCCCCAGCAATCGATGTTGCCCTGCGAGCTCATGCGCAGGTCGCGGCTGGTCGAGAACGGCAGGAACAGGGTCTCGGGCTCGCCGAAGCCGTTGCGGTCGGCGAGGTCGTAGAACTTCGGCTGCGGGTTCCAGTCGCGGATCACCCCGACGATGCGCAGTTCGCTCTGGTCGACCCACAGCGATTTGCCGACGCTGTTGCCGCCGCCGAACAGTTTGCGGTTGAGTTCGGCGCCGATCACCGCGACGCGGGCGCGGCGCGCGTCGTCCTCGCCGCTCCACGGTCCGCCGTACTCGAACGGCACGGCGAACATCGGGAAGAAGTCGGCCGAGGTGTAGCGCGAGTTCTGGCGGAACGGCGGCAGGCCGTCGCGGCGCGGCTCGATGGCGACGTCGCCCGCACTCATCAGCGCCTGGCGGTCGCCGCGCTTCTCGCGCAACAGGGTCTCGGCGTCGAGGCGGGTCATCTCCTCGTGCGGCTCGGCGCCGGGCGTGTAGCCGGACATCGGGCGCGGCTCGATGCGCGGGCGGAACAAGTGCTCGCTGCGGCCCGGCAGCGGATCGCCGGAGAGCACGTAGAACACGGTCAGGGTGGTCATCGCCGCGCCGATGCCGAGCGCGATGGCGACCACCATCAGCGCGGTCAGCACCCGGTTGCGCTTGAAGCTGCGCAGGGCGAGCTGGAGGTAATAGCCGAACTGGCTGTTTCCGGTCATGGCGACGGCTCAGGCGAGGGTGGTGTCGGCATCGACGGAGGCCGTCGGCATCGGGGCGCGAATCAGCGCCGGCTCGGCCTTCAGGTCGGTGGCCATGCCGTCGACGATGTGGACGTTGCGTTGCGCGCGCGCGGCAAGCTCGGGGTCGTGGGTGACCATGATGATGGTCGTGCCCTGGCCGTTGATCTCTTCCAGCAACTCCATCACCCCGCGCGCCATCTGCGAGTCGAGGTTGCCGGTGGGTTCGTCGGCGAGCAGCAGGCGCGGCGAGCCGGCCAGGGCGCGGGCGATCGCCGCGCGCTGTTGCTGGCCGCCGGACAACTCGGCCGGGTAGTGCTTCATGCGCGAGCCCAGGCCGACCTGGGTCAGCGCCTGCTCGATGCGCTGCCGACGCTCGGCGGCCGGCATGCGCCGATAGCGCAGCGGCACGTCGCAGTTGTCGAACAGGTTGAGGTCGGGAATCAGGTTGAAGCTCTGGAAGATGAAGCCGATCTTCTGGTTGCGCAGGCGCGAGCGCGCATCGTCGGACAGGCCGCGCACGTCCTCGCCGTCGAGCAGGTACTCGCCGCCGCTGAAGGTCTCCAGCAGGCCGGCGATGTTGAGGAAGGTGGTCTTGCCCGAGCCCGAGGGGCCGGTCACCGCGACGAATTCGCCGTCGCGCACGTGCAGGTCCAGCGAGCGCAGGGCGTGGGTTTCGACGAGTTCGGTGCGGTAGACCTTGGTGACCTGGCGCATGTCGAGCATGACGTGTTTCCTTTGGCGTTGGGCTTCAGCGGATCGCGAACATCGGCAGCGCGCACGCGGCCAGGTAACGATGGATGCGCGCCGGGCGGCGCGTTGCGGCCTGGTTGGCGCTGCGCGCGTCGCCGGCATCGCGGGCCTGATCGAAATCGATCAGCTGATGCAGGCGCAGCGGCACCGCGTCGGTCAGCTCTTGCGAGCTCCACAGCGGGGCGAACGGGAAGTCGGCGGCTTGGTGTTGGGTATGCATGGTCATTCTCCACTGATGCGGACGGTTTCGGCGTTTTCGAACTGGTCGCTGCCGGAGACGACGACACGCTCGCCCGGTTGCAGACCTTCGAGGATTTCCACGGCGTTGAGGCTGCTCACGCCGGTGCGGATGGGACGGCGGGTGGCGACGCCGTTGGCGACGACATAGGCGCTGTTGCCGCCGGCCTGCTCCAGGAACGGGCCGCGCTCCACCATCAGGGCGTCGCGGCGGGTGTCCAGGACGATGCGCGCGCTCAGGCGCTGGCTCTGGCGCAGGCCCGGCGGCTGCTTGCCGGTGAAGCGCAGGCGGCTGACCACCTCGCCGCCGACGACTTCGGGCGAGACCGCGGAGATCTGCGCCGCGAACGGCTGGCCGTTGCCGCTGGTGACCTGGGCCGGGATGCCGATCGCCAGGTCGCGGGCGAAACTTTCCGGCACCTTGATCTCGACCTCGAACACGCTCAGGTCGACCACGCTCAACACCGGGTCGTTGATCGCGACGTTGGCGCGCTGGGCGACCTGGACTTGGCCGACCTGGCCGTCGAACGGCGCGCGCAGGGTCAGGGCTTCGACTTGGCGCTGCGCCTCGACCACGATCGCGCGCTGGCGATCGGCGAGCAGACGTTTGTTGCGGGTGTCCAGGGCGGCGCTGCGGCCCTGGCGGCCGAGGTCGCCCTGGGCGTGGCTCAGGCCGATGTCGGACTTCTTCAGATCGTCCTGGGCCTTGGCCACGTCGACCTTGGCGACCGCGCCGCCTTCGAAGGCGCGCTGGTAGCGCTCCAGGTCGCGCAAGGCGGCGACGCGGGCGATCCGGGCCTGGTCGAGTTCCTTGCGCGCGGTCGAACGCGCCAGCTCGGCGTCGAGTTCGGCGCGGCTGGCCTCGGCTTCCAGGCTGGCCAGGGTGGCCTGCTCCTGGGCGAGCTTGCTGCGCAGTTCCGGGCTGTCGATCTCGGCCAGCACCTGGCCCTTGCGGACCACGTCGCCGGCGACGACCTTGAGGTCGACCGAACCGCCGGCGATCGCATACAGGATCGGGCTGTTGGCGGCGATCACCCGGCCGTCGGCGGCGATGTCGCGGACCAGTTCGCCGCGCTTAACCTCGGCGATGCGCAGGCGGGTGGCGTCGACCGAGCGGCCGCCCGCGCTCCAGCCCGACAGCAGCCACGCACCCGCGCCCAGCGCGAGCTCGC
>NZ_JBPKJP010000058.1:0-26631 GCF_051217035.1 Lysobacter sp. 1R34A | reverse complement strand
CGCGGCGTGCCCACGAGCGGCGCCGGCGAGGGCGGATCGGCGCGGTGCAGCCAGGCCGCGGCGACGGTCAACACCAGCCACGGCAGGCTCAGCCAGACGAAGGCGTCGTTGCCGAGCCGGTCCAGCAACCAACCGTAGCTCGCCGCGACGATCAGGAACCCGACCGAGCCCCACATGCGGATCTTGCCGTAGTCGTGATTGCGCGTGCCCAACGCATTGAGGGTCATCGCCTCGAACTGCGGCATGATCGCGTTGAAGCACAGCGCGAACGCGCCCATCACCACGAACAGCATCGTGCCGCCGTCGAAGCGCGCGAACCCGGCGAACATCGCCAGGGACAGCACGCAGCCCGCGACCAGCCAATACCCCGGCTTCGGGCTGCGCGCCACCTGCCGTGCCCAGGTCGGCGGCGCCAGGATGCGCCCGCCGTACCACAGCGCCAGCATCGCCCCGACTGCGTACCCGCCGTGCCCGTTGGCGCTGACCCAACGCCCGATATAGGGCGTATACGCCCCGAGCATGCCGAAATAGCCGAGATAGAACAGGGCGTAACGGCGGAATTCGGCGGTGGACAAGTCGGGCTCGGCAAGGCGCGGCGGATAGCGCTCACGATACCGGAAGGGCGACGGGATTCGAGCGCCGCGGGCTGCCGATTTATGGAGGTTTTTGTGTATCGGCCAAGCGACCGGATAGGCGCTGCGATGCGGATGGGCAGTCGATCTCGTCGCGACCGGCGACTGTGCCTGGCTCGGAGCGACTTGTGCTGCTCCGAGGGCGGCCGCGAGGCAGTCAGCGGTTGCCGGTTGCCGTGAAGATCTTGGAGTTGCAGTTGCAGTTGCCATGGCTGTAGCTGTGCGCCGCATCGCGCGAGCGAAGGCAATCGAAGACCCGGAGGGCGGCCTGCATGGATGTAGGCCGTTTTTCATCGGGACAGGGATGTCCCGTATGAAAAATCGCCGCGGAAGCAACGATCGTGCGGGCCCTTGATTCAAAGAAAAACACTTTTCTTTGGTTACCTTTCTTTTGTTGCTTATGACAAAAGAAAGTAACCCGCCGCTTTAGTGGCGGAAGCTTTGGGTTTGATCTTGATGTTGATCTATTGAACGAGAGATGCGCCGCAAGACCGTCCCAACGATGTCCCGGCTTGCGCCGCTCCTACCCTGGCGAAAGCGCGCCGCTTCGATGGACGGCATTGGCATTGTGGCCTCGGGGCGTCCCGTGGTCGCGGCTCGCGCCGCTCCTACAGGGGCAAGGCTCGCGGCGACACGCTGGTGCGGCTCCAGGGTAGGAGCGGCGCAAGCCGCGACCGCGCCGTGTCCGGTCGCAGCGTCACCGGCCGTGAGGCTGTGAAGCCCACATCAAGAGCAAAGCTTCCGCCCCCTAAAGGGTGCGGGTAACTTTCTTTTGTCCAAAGCAACAAAAGAAAGTCACCAAAGAAAAGTGCTTCTTCCTGCAAGGGCACAAGCCCGCGCGATCGAAGCCGACGCAGGGATGCTCCAGACAGGCCATCCATGGCCTGCTTGCGCACGGCCCGCATCCCTGCGGGCCGCCCTCCGGGTCTTCAATTGACCGGCAAAGCAGCAAAGCAGATCAAAATCTCAGCAACAGCAACAGCAACAACTGACGGGTTGCGGCTGCTCTTGGGTAGGAGCGGCGCAAGCCGCGACCGCGTGACCACATGCGCCGGCGCGACCACCACCGGCGCGAAGAACCCGAACCTCAGAACTCCAGATCCAGCGCCGCACACAGATAATCGGTAAACGGCGCCAAGCCGGCCAGGTCCTTCTCCAGGGTCTTCAACAACCGCGGCCCGGTCATGGTTTCGTCGTCGATCGCGCGCAGGGCGACGAAATTCTTGCGCCGCAGGTCGTCGGCGAATTCGAAGTCGGCCGGGAAGCCGCGCGGGGCGCGGGTCAGCATTTCGCTGTCGTCGAGGTCGTAGCGTTTGCGGAACTTCGGGTCGTGCGCGGCGGCTTTCCAACTGCCCGGGTTGTCGAGCACGAAGTGACGGATCTTGCGCAGCGAGTCGGGCTGCGGATGCCACACGCCGGAGGCGATGAAGCAATTGCCGCCTTCCAGGTGGATGTAGAACGAAGGCGCCTCGATCTGGCGGCCGCGCTCGTGGAACAAGCGCGCGCCCTGGTGGGTCTTGTACGGCGCCTTGTCGTTGGCGAAGCGAGTGTCGCGCTGGATGCGGAACAGCGAGCCGCCGACGTTCTTCGGCTCGGAGCGGTAATGTGGGCTGACTTCGGCCAGGACCGGCTGCAGGTCGGTCAGCAGGCTCAGGAACGGGCCGCGCACATGGCTCTCGAAATCGGCCTTGTGGGCGTGGAACCATTCGCGGTTGTTGTGTCGCGCCAGCGAACGCAGGAACTTGAAGCTGGCTTCGGAAAAATAGCGGCTCATGCGGCGGCTCTTCGGCGGGGGCTCGTAGCGAGGATGGGCAGTATCGCAGGGCGGGCTTCAGGCCGGCGTCGACGGCGCCGGGGAGGGCCTCAAGCCGGCGTCTATCGCGCAGGCCCAGGCTTCGAGCCGGTCCAGCAGCGCCTGCTTGCCGCCATCGGGGCCGGCCAGCGCGCGGGTCTGGGCCAGTTCGGCGCGGAAACGCTCGAAGCTGTATTCCGACAGGCCGGCCTCGTCGTACAGACGGCGCCGCCGATAGTCGTCCCAGCGTTCGCGCTCTTGTGCGTTCAGGGTCTGCGGCCAATTGCGGGCGCGATAGCGGAACAGCAGTTCCGGCAGGCGGGCATCGCGGAAATCGAAAACGGCCTGGGCCAGCGCCTGCGGCGGCGTGGTCCGCACCTGGCGGAACAAGCGTTTGTCGCCGTCGCCTATGAAGGCGTCGTACAGCGAGGCGTCGACGTCGGAAGGTTCGCGGGCGCGGTCGTTGGCGTAGACGCGGCGGACTTTCTCGACCAGCTCGGGGCCGGCCTCGCGGATCTGCGCGGCGCGGTACTCGGCCTGGGCCGGGTCGATGCACAGGCGCTCGAAATCGGCCGGACGCAGATGGTTCCAGGCGATCAACGCCGGGCACCGGTTCAGATGCACTTCTTTCAGCGCGACGCGTTCCTCGCCTTCGGGCAGGTCGGCGGCCGGCGTGTACAGGCGGTCGGCGATCTCGTCCGGAGCCAGCCTCAGCAGCGCAGCCGGGTCCTGGGCCAGGTCGAACACCAGCACGCGATTGTCGATGCGCGGATGCCGCGCCAGTGGTATGACCGGCGCCGCGCACAGGCGGCTGGCCGGATAGCGCTGGGATACGTGCAGGGCCGGGGTCATCGCGATGGTGTCGAGCAAGGTCGCGGCGAAGCGCTTGTCGCGCAGGCGCAGGGCGTATTCCCACAGCTTCGGCTGCGCGGTCTTAAACTTGCGCGCGATGCCGATCAGGGCGCGCACGTCCGACAGCGCTTCGTGGGCATCGCCCTCGCGCACGCCGTTGGCTTCGGCGAGGTGCTCGAGCTTGAACGAGGTGGTGCCGTCTTCGCGCTGCGGCCAGACCACGCCGTCGGGACGCAGCGCGTGCGCCAGGCGCATCACGTCCAGCAGGTCCCAGCGGCTGTTGCCGCCGCGCCACTCGCGTTCGTAGGGGTCGTAGAAATTGCGGAACAGGCCGTAGCGGACGAACTCGTCGTCGAAGCGCAGCGAGTTGTAGCCGGCGCTGCAGGTCTCGGGCCGCGACATCTCCTCGGAGATCAGGGCGAAGATCTCGGCTTCGCTGACGCCGTCGCGCAAGGCGTCCTGCGGCGCGATTCCGGTGATCAGGGTCGCCACCGGCGAGGGCAGCAGGTCGTCGGCGGGTTTGACGAACACGCTGATCGGTTCGTCGATCGGGTTCAGGTCGGCGTCGGTTCGGATCGCCGCGAACTGGGCGATGCGGGTCGTGCGCGGGTCGGCGCCGAAGGTTTCGAGGTCGTAGAACAGAAAACTGGCGGGCATGGCATCAATCGTCCGCGGGCAGCGGCGACAGGCGCTCGCGCACCAGCGCGTCGACCGTCGGCCAATCGAGGCTGGCCAGGCTGTCGTGGCCGCGGGTCAGTTCGACCAGCAACTCGCGTTGCTGCAGGCCGCGCGCATAGGCGACTTCGTAGGGCATGCGGTGGAAAGTCACCATCGCGTAGCGCGGCATGAAACGGTCGGGATGGCGCTCGGCGAGCTCGTGTTCGAGCGCGCGTTGCAGCAGGTAATCGTCGTTGTCGACGCGGTCGCGCATCTCCAGATAGTTCTCCAGCGCCATCGCCTGGATCGCGCGCGCGCTCGGCAGCCGCTCGGCCTGGAACGCGGCGAAGGCCGCGGCGCGGTCGTCGTCGGCGAGCAGGCGCTCGGCCAGGGCGACGCAGTCCTCGAAGGCGCAGTTCATGCCCTGGCCGTGGAACGGCACCATCGCATGGGCGGCGTCGCCGAGCAGCACCGCGCGGTCGTCCAGGTGCCAGCGGTCGAGGTACAAGGTGGCGAGCAGGCCGGCCGGGTTGCGCTCGAAATCCTGTTCGAGCTGCGGGATCAAGGGCAGCGCATCG
The DNA here is from genome assembly GCF_051217035.1 of Lysobacter sp. 1R34A. Lineage (NCBI taxonomy): Bacteria > Pseudomonadati > Pseudomonadota > Gammaproteobacteria > Lysobacterales > Lysobacteraceae > Lysobacter > Lysobacter sp. 1R34A. The sequence goes on along the minus strand of NZ_JBPKJP010000058.1, from coordinate 22,120 downwards.
GCGAAGTCGCGCTCGAACAGGGCGCGCGCGTCGGCGCCATTGCGCACGGTCTCGAAGCTCGGCTCGCCTTCGTTCGGCAGGAACAGGGTGACGGTGAAGGTGCGTTCGTCGTTCGGCAGGGCGATGCACATGTAGCGGCCGCGCGGCCAGATGTGCAAGGCGTTCGGCTCGATGCTGAAACCGCCGTCGGGCGAGGGCGGGATCTCCAGTTCCTTGTAGGAGTGACCGAGGAACTCGGTGCGTTCGCCCAGTTCGACCGCCTGCTTCATCGCTCCGCGCAGAGCCGAGCCGGCGCCGTCGGCGCCGACCAGGCTGTCGAACACGATCTCGTGCGCGCTGTCGTCGCGGTCGTCGTGGAATACCGCCAGACGGCGTTCGAAATCGACCGACTGCAGGCCGCGGTGGAAGTGCAGCTGAGCGCCGGCGTCTTCGGCGATCTGCAGCAGGATCAGGTTCAACTCGCCGCGATGCACCGACCAGATCACTTCGCTGTCGTCGCGCCCGTAGCGCTGCAGGTCGGTGCGGCCGTCGAGGAAATGCACCATGCGCCCGCGCATCATTACTGCTTGCGCCATCACCGCCTCGTCGGCCCCGGCCAGGCGCAGCGCATGGCGGCCGCGCTCGGCCAGGGCGAGGTTGATCGAACGCCCGCCCTGATAGCCCTTCAGGCGCGGGTCGCCGCGCTTCTCGTAGACATCGACCTCCCAGCCGCGCCGCGCCAGCAAGGTGGCGAGCAGCGCGCCGGCCAAGCCGGCGCCGATGATGGTGATGTGTTTGGGGTATATGTTTGCGTTCAAGCGGCGAGTCCCATGGCGAGTCGCGCGAGGAGGGGCAGGGAGCCGTGGATCTTCACACCGTCATTCCCGCGAAGGCGGGAATCCAGAGGCTTCAGCTGGTACCCGCGATGTCCTGCCATAAGTCGCGCCATTCCGGATTGTTCTCTTCGATCAGTCGGATCTTCCATTCGCGGTTCCATTTCTTTATTTTCTTCTCGCGTTGAATGGCGTTTTCCATGGTCTCGTGCTGTTCGTACCAAACCAGTCGATCGAAGCCATAGCGTTCGGTGAAGCCTTGTGCCAGGTGCTCGCGATGTTGCCATACGCGTTGGATCAGGTCGCTCGTAACGCCGGTATACAAGGTGCCGCGTTTCGCGCTTGCAAGGAGGTACACGGCGGGCGACCTGGACACTTCAACCTCACTTTGGATTCCCGCCTTCGCGGGAATGACGGTAGGAGGGTTCGCCAGACCTGAGTGGATCTACGTGGGACGAAGCCTGGATCAAGCGCCCCTCCAGCTTTCCACTGCCTGGGCGAAGCGCAGCACGTCGGCGTGGGTGTTGTACAAGGGCGCCGGCGAGATCCGGATCACGTCGGGTTCGCGCCAGTCGCCGAGCACGCCGTTGCCGGCGAGGTAGTCGAACAGGTCGCGGCCGGCGGCGCGGCCGCTGAGGCCGCGGCCGCCGATCACTCGCAGCGACAACTGGCAACCGCGCTGTGCCGGGTCGGACGGGGTGACGATGTCGAGGGTGTCGGCGAGGCGTTCGCGGATCAGGCTTTCCAGATAACCGGTCAGGCGCAGGGACTTCTCGCGCAAGGCGCGCATGCCGACCCGGTCGAACAGGTCCAGCGATGCGCGCAACGGAGCGAGGCCCAGGATCGGCGGGTTGCTGAGCTGCCAGCCTTCGGCGCCCGCGGTCGGAACGAAGTCCGGGCCCATGCGGAAGCGGGTCGAGGTTTCGTGGCCCCACCAGCCGGCGAAGCGCGGACGTTCGCTGCGGGCGTGGCGTTCGTGGACGAAGCAGCCGGCGACCGCGCCCGGGCCGGAGTTCAGGTATTTGTAGTGGCACCACACCGCGAAATCGACGCCGCTGTCGTGCAACTGCAGTTCGAGGTTGCCGACGCCGTGGGCGAGGTCGAAGCCGCATACCGCGCCCTGGGCCTGCGCCAGGCGCACGATCGCCGGCAGGTCGAAGGCCTGGCCGCTGCGGTACTGCACGCCGGGCCATAGCACCAGGGCCAGGCGCGGGCCGTGCTCGGCGATGGCGCGCTCGATCGTCGCCATCGAGATCAGGCCGCCGGGTTCGTCGGGCTCGACTTCGATCAGGTCGGTGGCCGGGTCGAAACCGTGAAAGGCGATCTGCGAGGCGACGGCGTAGCGGTCGGACGGAAACGAGCCGGCCTCGATCAGGATCGCCGGGCGCTCGCGGGTCGGCCGGTAGAAGCTGACCATCATCAGGTGCAGGTTGGCGGTCAGCGAGTTCATCGCGATCACCTCGCCGGGCTGCGCGCCGACCAGGCGCGCGAGCGGGTCGCGCACCAGTTCGTGATAGGGCATCCACTGCGCCTGGCCGGTGAAGTGGCCTTCGACCGCTTCCATCGCCCACTTGTCCAGCACCTCCTCGACGTGCGCGCGGGCGCCGCGCGGCTGCAGGCCGAGCGAGTTGCCGACGAAGTAGGCCTGCTCCCGGTCGCCGTGGCGCGGAATCAGGAATTCGCCGCGCAGGCTCGGCAGCGGGTCGGCGGCGTCGAGCGCGGCGGCATGAGCGGGGGACGACAGATCGGTCACGGGAAAGGCCTGGAAACGTAGATCGGTGAGGAGGGGCGAGGGGGCGGACGTACTGCGCAGGCCCTCACTCGAAGCGCGACTTCGACAGCCCCAGCCATTCCAGCGCGGTGCCGTGATACAGCCGCGCCTGGTCGGCGGGCGGGAGATCGAGCGAGGCGATGCCGGCGCCGGGCGTCTGCTCGCCGAGCGGGAACGGGTAGTCGGTGCCGAGCATCACCCGCGACACGCCGCAGGTGTCGAGCAGGTATTCGAGCGCGCGCGGGTCGGCGACCCAGGAATCGAAATAGAACTGGTTCAGGTAATCGCGCGGGTTGCGCGGGTTGTCGGTCGCGACCAGGTCCGGGCGCATGTTGAAGCCGTGTTCGATGCGGCCGATGGTGTAGGGAAAACTGCCGCCGCCGTGGGCCAGGCAGATCTTCAGCTTCGGCAGGCGTTCGAGCACGCCGCCGAACACCAGGCAGCAGGCCGCGCGCGATTGCTCGGCCGGCATGCCGACCAGCCACGGCAGCCAGTACTTCGGCATGCTCGGCGTGCCCATCATGTCCCAGGGATGGACCAGGATCGCCGCGCCGAGGTCGCTGGCCGCCTGGAAGAACTCGAACAATTCCGGCGCGTCGAGGTTCCAGTCGTTGACGTGGCTGCCGATCTGGCAACCCTGCAGGCCGAGCTGGTCCATGCAGCGTTCGAGTTCCTGCACCGCCAGGCGCGGCGACTGCAGCGGCACCGTGCCGATGCCGGCGTAATGGCGCGGATAGTCGCGACAGGCCTGGGCCATGTGATCGTTGAGCGCCTGGTGCAGGTCGAGCGCCTGGTTGGCCTTGGCCCAGTAGCTGAACATCACCGGCACGGTGCTGATGACCTGCACCTGCACGCCGAAGCGGGCGTAATCGTCGATGCGCTCCTGCGGGTCCCAGGTCTTGGACCAGATCTCGCGGAAGAACTTGCCGTCTTTGTAGATGCGATGGCGGCCGTCGTCGGTGTGGTGGATCACCGGGAAGCGCTCGTCGCCGTATTTGCGCGCCAGGTCGGGCCAGTCGCGCGGCAGGTAGTGAGCGTGGGTGTCGATCTTGAGCATCGTCGCCTCAGGTGTCGGGCATGACGTAGCGGCCCGGCGCCGGGTTCAGATGGCCGCAGTCCGTGCAGGTCCGATGTTCGCGCGAGGAATAGAAACGCTCGAACACCGGCGGGAAGTCGGCTTCGATGTCGTGCAGATGGAAGAACTCTTCGTACAGCTTGTGGTTGCAGCGTTCGCAGTACCACATCAGGCCGTCGTCTTCGTGGGCCAGGCGCTTGCGTTCGATGACCAGGCCGACCGAGTCGGGCATGCGCTGCGGCGAATGCGGCACGCGCGGCGGCAGCAGGAAGGTTTCGCCGGCGCGGATCGGGATGTCGCGCACGGCCCCATCCTCCTGGATCCGCAGGACCATCTCGCCTTCGAGCTGGTAGAACCACTCCGGGCCTTCGTCCCAGTGGTAGTCGGTGCGCTGGTTAGGACCGCCCACCACCATGACGATGAAGTCGCCCGCGTAAATCACCTTGTTGCCGACCGGCGGCTTGAGCAGGTGCCGGTGTTCGTCGATCCACTGGCTGAGGTTGATCGGTCCAGGAAGCATTCACGTGCCCTCGGGCGGTGCGCCGGCCCGCGACGAGGCGAAGGCGGCGATGCATTTGAGTTCGATGGCGATCGGCGTCGGCAGCGCGGCGATGCCGAGCGTGGTCCGGCACGGGGCGCGTTCCAGGTCCGGGAAGTACTCGGCCCAGACCGCGTTGTAGGCGGCGAAGTCGCGGTCCATGTCGGTCAGGTAGACGGTGACGTCGACCAGGTCGTCCCAGCCGGCGCCGCTGGCTTCGAGCACGGCGCGGACGTTGGCGAACACCGAGCGGCACTGCAGTTCGATGTCGTAGGCGATCAGCCGGCCGTCGGCGTCGTGGACGTTGCCGGGGATCGCGTTGCTGGCGGCGTCGCGCGGGCCGATCCCGGACAGGAACAGCAAGTCCCCGACCCGGCGCGCATGCGGGTACAGGCCGACCGGCCGCGGCGCCTTGGGGGCGCTGATGCCGCCGCCGCTCATCGCGGCGAACCGCCGTGGGTCGAATGCACCGTGGCGACGGCGCGGTCGTAGGTGTCCTGCAGGGCCTCGAAGCTGTCGACGTTCATGCCGGTGTCGTGGACGCGGCCGTTGCGCAGGCTGTAGACCCAGCCGTGCACGGCGAGCGGCTGCTGGCGCGCCCAGGCGTCGCGGACGATGGTGGTCATGCTGACGTTCTGCACCTGCTCGATCACGTTGAGCTCGCACAGGCGGTCGTGGCGCTCCTCGGCGTGGGCCTGCGAGATGCAGGCCACGTGCTTGTCGGCGACGTCGCCGACGTGGCGGATCCAGTTGTCGGCCAGGCCCAGGCGCTGGCCGTGCAGGGCCGCGTGCACGCCGCCGCAGCCGTAGTGGCCGACCACGAGGATGTGCTTGACCTTGAGCACGTCGACCGCGAACTGGATCACCGACAGGCAGTTGAGATCGGTATGGACCACGACGTTGGCGATGTTGCGATGGACGAAGACCTCGCCCGGGGCCATGTCGATGATCTGGTTGGCCGGCACGCGCGAGTCCGAGCAGCCGATCCACAGGTATTCGGGCGCCTGCTGGCGCGAGAGGCGGGCGAAGAATTCAGGGTCTTCGGCGCTGATGCGCTCGGACCATTCGCGGTTTCGTTCGAGCAGGTCGTGCAACGGGGTCATACAACGGTCATCCCAGGTGAAGGCCGACGTTCTTGGCGTCGGTGAAGAAACGCATGGCCTCGGCGCCGCCTTCGCGGCCGAGGCCGGACGCGCCGACGCCGCCGAACGGCGTGCGCAGGTCGCGTTGCAGCCAGGTGTTGATCCAGACCATGCCGACGCGCAACTGCGCGGCGAGGCGGTGGGCGCGATTGAGATCGCGGGTCCACACCGAGGCCGACAGGCCGTAGTCGCCCGCATTGGCCAGGGCCAGCGCTTGAGCCTCGTCGTCGAAGGCCTGCAGGGTCGCGACCGGGCCGAAGATCTCCTCGCGGTTGCTGGCGCAATCCGGGCCGAGGCCTTCGATCACCGTCGGCGCCACATACCAGCCCGGCCGGTCCAGCGCATGGCCGCCGCACAGCACCCGGCCGCCTTCGTCCCGCGCGCGCTCGAGCGCGGCCAGGACCTTGTCGTAGTGCGCCTGCGACACCAGCGGGCCGAGCGCGGTGCTCTCTTCGGCGGGTTCGCCGATCTTCAGCGCCTGCGCGCGTTCGACCAGAGCGTCGCGGACTTCCTCGTAGATCGAACGCTCGATCAGCACCCGCGAACCGCACAGGCAGATCTGCCCGGAATTCTGGAACGCCGAGCGCACCAGGGTGTCGAGGTGCGCGCGCCAGTCGCTGTCGGCGAACACCAGGGTCGGGTTCTTGCCTCCGAGCTCCAGCGAGACCTTGCGCAGCAGCGGCGCGGCGATGCCGGCGATGCGCCGGCCGACCGCGGTGCTGCCGGTGAACGAGATCGCGCGCACCGCCGGGTGCCGGACCAGGTTTTCGCCGACCTCCGGGCCCAGGCCGTGGACGATGTTGAGCACGCCCTGCGGAAAGCCGATCTGAGCGGCCAGTTCGCCGAGCAGGCTGGCGGTGGCCGGGGTCACCTCGGAGGGTTTGGCGACCACCGTGTTGCCGGCCGCAAGCGCGGGGGCGATCTTCCAGGTGAACAGGTAAAGCGGCAGGTTCCACGGCGAGATCGTCGCGACCACGCCGAGCGGGGCGCGCAGGGTGTAGTTGAGCCCGGCCTGGCCGTGGTGGGACTCGCTGGCGAACTGGGTCGCGGCATGGGCGAAGAAGCGCAGGTTGGAGACCGCGCGCGGGATCTCGGCCTCGCGGGCGAGCCGGATCGGCTTGCCGGCGTCGCGCGACTCGGCGCGGGCGAAGTCCTCCAGGCGCCCCTCGAGGGCGCCGGCCAGGGCTTCGAGCCAGCGCGCACGTTCGCTGTGCGGCAGCGCCGACCAGGCCGGGAACGCGGCCTGGGCCGCGGCGACCGCGAGCTCGACGTCGGCGGCGTCGCCGGCCGCGACCTGCGCATACGCTTGCGCATTGGCGGGGTCGTGGACATCGAGCCAACGACCGCCGGCCGCATCGCGCGCCTGGCCGTCGATCCAGTGCCGGAATCTGTGCATGCGCCAAGCTTAACGCGTGGGCGCGGCAGCGCCCATAGCAAGGGGTGGCGGCGGGTCGCGTTTCCGTGACGGCGTGGGTCGACAGCCGCGTGCGTGCCGGGATGGGCGCAGCGTTCGCAGTCCGGGGTGACGTGCGCTTGGGGGGCTTCGCGAACGAGCGAGCGTCGGCGACTTTGCCGATCCGGTCCGTGGGCGCGCGGCCATGACCAAAGTCATGCATGACTGTTGGCCCAGATGCACTGCAGCAAAACTCGTCCGGCGCATTCGCGACGACCGGCGCGTACGCGCGGCAGGGCAGGCGAATTACCGCGAAATGAGACGATCGGTGCGCTCTGCGTCCCGCTTCGACCGCCTCGGTCGTCGCGACCACGGCCTCGCCGGTCACTGCCTCCCGGCACTTGACTGCCCGCGCGCGCGCTGCGCACATTCCGAGAGGTGACTTTCATCCATGCCTTGCGGCGGCATCCAGCACTGCCGATCGGGCCCACAACGGCGGAAACAATCTCGTGGATAGACGTAACTTCCTGACCATGTCGGGGCTCGGCATCGCCGGGCTGATGATTCCCTACGGCAGCGCGATCGCCGCCGAAGCCCTGTTGACGCCGCTGGACGTGGCCAAGAAGAAGGTGCTCGCCGACACCGCGCTGACCGCGGCGAAGGGCGCGGGCGCGACCTACTGCGACGTGCGTATCGGTCGCTACCTGCGCCAGTTCGTCATCACCCGCGAGGACAAGGTCCAGAACGTGGTCAACACCGAGTCGACCGGCATCGGCATCCGTGTGCTGGTCAACGGCGCCTGGGGCTTCGCCGCGACCAACCAACTGGACGCCAAGAGCGTGGCGCAGGCCGCGCAGCAGGCCGCCGCCATCGCCCGCGCGAACTCCATGACCCAGACCCAGCCGGTGGTGCTGGCCAAGACTCCGGGTGTCGGCGAGGTGGCGTGGAAGACGCCGATCCGCAAGAACGCCATGGAAGTGCCGATCAAGGACAAGGTCGAGCTGCTGCTCGGCGTCAATGCCGCCGCGGTCAAGGCCGGCGCCGACTTCGTCAACTCGATGCTGTTCCTGGTCAACGAGCAGAAGTATTTCGCCTCGACCGACGGCTCCTACATCGACCAGGACGTGCACCGGATCTGGGCGCCGATGACGATCACCGCGATCGACAAGGCCAGCGGCAAGTTCCGCACCCGCGAGGGCCTGTCCTCGCCGATGGGCATGGGCTTCGAGTACCTCGACGGCGTCGCCTCGGGCAAGACCGTCTCGCCGAACGGCGTGGTCAACTACAGCAACTCGTACGACATGCTCGAAGACGCGGTCGCCGCGGCCAAGCAGGCTCGGCAGAAGCTCACCGCGCCGTCGGTCAAGCCGGGCAAGTACGACCTGGTGCTGGACCCCTCGCACACCTGGCTGACCATCCACGAATCGATCGGCCACCCGCTCGAACTCGACCGCGTGCTCGGCTACGAGGCCAATTTCGCCGGCACCAGCTTCGCCACCGTCGACAAGCTCAAGAGCGCCTTCAAGTACGGCAGCGACCAGGTCACGGTGTTCGCCGACAAGACCCAGCCCGGCAGCCTCGGCGCGGTCGGCTACGACGACGAGGGCGTCAAGACCAAGCGCTGGAACCTGATCAAGGACGGCATCCTGGTCGACTACCAGACCATCCGCGACCAGGCCCACATCCTCGGCAAGAGCGAGTCCGACGGCTGCTGCTACGCCGACTCCTGGTCGAGCGTGCAGTTCCAGCGCATGGCCAACGTGTCGTTGGCGCCGGGCAAGAACAAGCTCAGCGTCGCCGACATGATCAAGGACGTCGAGAACGGCATCTACATCGTCGGCGACGGCTCGTTCTCGATCGACCAGCAGCGCTACAACGCCCAGTTCGGCGGCCAGCTGTTCTACGAGATCAAGAACGGCAAGATCACCGGCATGCTCGAAGACGTGGCCTACCAGATCCGCACCCCGGAATTCTGGAACTCCTGCGTCGCGGTCTGCGACGAAAGCGACTACCGCCTCGGCGGCTCGTTCTTCGACGGCAAGGGCCAGCCGGGCCAGGTCTCGGCGGTCTCGCACGGTTCCAGCACGGCGCGCTTCAACGGCGTCAACGTCATCAACACCGCCCGCAAGCTCGGCTGACCGGCGCAGGAGAATCCACCCATGAGCATCTTCACCGAAGCCGAAGCCAAGGCCATTCTCGACAAGGTCATGGCACTGTCCAAGGCCGACGAGTGCACCGCGACCCTGACCGGTTCGATCGCCGGCAACATCCGCTTCGCCCTCAACAACGTGTCCACCAGCGGCATCGTCAGCAACAGCAACCTGGCCGTACAGTCGGCCTTCGGCAACCGCGTCGGCAGCGCCAGCATCAACGAGTTCGACGATGCCGCGCTCGAACGCGTGGTCCGCCGCGCCGAAGACCTGGCCCGGTTGGCGCCGGAAAACCCGGAGTTCATGCCGGCGATCGACAAGCAGGACTACAAGCCGAGCCCGACCTTCAGCGCCTCGACCGCGGCGATCACCCCCGAGTTCCGCGCCCAGGTCGCGGCCGACTCGATCGCGCCGTGCCGCGCCGACAAGCTGACCGCCGCCGGTTTCCTCGAAGACGGCCAGAGCTTCGTCGCGGTGGCCAACAGCAAGGGCAACTTCGGCTACCAGCAGGCGACCAACTTCGATTACACCTGCACCGTGCGCACCGACGACGGCCGCGGTTCCGGCTGGGTCGGGCGCAACCTCAAGGACGCCAGCGAGTTCAAGGCCGACAACGAAGTGCGCATCGCCATGCGCAAGGCCACCGAGTCGGCCGAGGCCAAGGCGCTGGAGCCGGGCAAGTACACGGTGATCCTCGAACCGGCCGCGGCCGCCGGGCTGATCTCGTTCATGATGAATTTCTTCGATGCGCGCCAGGCCGACGAAGGACGCAGCTTCCTGTCGAAGAAGGGCGGCGGCAACAAGCTCGGCGAGCAGGTCTACGACCCGCGAGTCAACATCAGCGCCGACCCCTGGGACCCGCGCGCGCCGGTGCTGCCGTGGGACGCGCAGGGCCTGGCGCGCGAGAAGATGTCGGTGGTCGAGAACGGCAAGGTCGCCGCGCTCGACTACTCGCGCTTCTGGGCCAAGAAGCAGGGCAAGCGCGCGGTCGGCGCGCCCGGTAACCTGCTCATGGCCGGCGGCGACAAGTCCACCGCCGAGCTGATCAAAGGCACCCAGAAGGGCATCCTGGTCACCCGCACCTGGTACATCCGCATGGTCGACCCGCAGACCGTGCTGCTGACCGGGCTGACCCGCGACGGCACCTTCTACATCGAGAACGGCGTGATCAAGCACCCGGTGAAGAACTTCCGCTTCAACGAGTCGCCGGTGATCATGCTCAACAACATCGAGGAGCTCGGCCGGCCGGTGCGCGTGGCCGGCGACGAGTCGACGTTCGTGATGATGATCCCGCCGATGAAACTGCGCGACTTCACTTTCACCTCGTTGTCGGACGCGGTCTGAGCCGTTCTTGAGGGGCGGCGCGCCGGCGACCCGGTGCGCGCCGCCCCTGGGTTCGCTGCCACAGCGTTCCTTCCGCCGTCCGCCCAGTGACCCCGCCGACCCGAGCCGCCCGATGCAACGACGCGATTTCCTCAGTTTCACCGGCCTGGGCCTGGCCGGCCTGGCGCTGCCATACGGCCGCGCGATCGCCGCCGAGGCCTTGCTGGAACCGGCCGACCTCGCGCGCCGGCGGCGCCTGGCCGACACCGCCTTGAACGCCGCGCGCGAGGGCGGGGCGGATTACTGCGACGTGCGCATCGGCCGCTACCTGCGCCAATCGGTGGTGACCCGCGAAGCGCAGGTGCGCAACATCGTCAACGGCGAGTCCGCCGGGGTCGGCATCCGCGTGCTGAGCCGGGGCGCCTGGGGCTTCGCCGCCACCGACACGTCCACGCCGGACGCGGTCGCGGCGGCCACCCGCCAGGCGCTCGCGATCGCCCGCGCCAATGCGCGTATACAGACGCGCAAGGTCGAACTGGCGCCGGTCGCCGGCGTCGGCGAGGTGCGTTGGGCCACGCCGCTGCGCAAGAACGCGATGGCGGTCCCAATCAAGGACAAGGTCGAGTTGCTGCTCGGCGTCAACGCCGCCGCGCTCAAGGCCGGCGCCGACTACGTCAATTCGACCCTGTTCGTGATCAACGAGCAGAAGTATTTCGCCTCCACCGACGGCAGCTATATCGACCAGGACATCCACCGCATCTGGCTGCCGCTGACCGCGACCGCGGTCGACAAGGCCAGCGGCAAGTTCCGCACCCGCGACGGCCTGTCGGCGCCGATGGGCATGGGCTACGAATACCTCGACGCCGATCCGGCCGGCAAGGTCGCGCTGCCCGGCGGCCTGACCGGCTACGGCCGTTCCTACGATGTGATGGAAGACGCCGTCGCCGCGGCGAAGCACGCCCGCGCCAAGCTCAAGGCGCCGTCGGTCAAGCCGGGCAAGTACGACCTGGTGCTGGACCCGTCCAATCTGTTCCTGACCATCCACGAGAACGTCGGCCACCCGCTCGAACTCGACCGCGTGCTCGGCTACGAGGCCAATTACGCCGGCACCAGCTTCGCCACCCTCGACAAGCGCGATCAGGGCTATCGCTACGGCAGCGAGGTGGTCAACTTCGTCGCCGACAAGACCCGTCCCGGCAGTCTCGGCGCGGTCGGCTACGACGACGAAGGCGTCAAGACCCGCGAATGGGACCTGATCCGCGACGGCATCCTGGTCGACTACCAGGCCACCCGCGACGAGGCCCATCTGCTCGGCCACAAGCACTCGCACGGCTGCAGCTATGCCGATTCCTGGTCGAGCGTGCAGTTCCAGCGCATGGCCAACGTCTCGCTGAAGCCCGGCAAGCAGCCGCTGACGGTGGCCGAGATGGTCAAGGGCGTCGAGCGCGGCCTGTACGTACACGGCCGCGGTTCGTATTCGATCGACCAGCAGCGCTACAACGCCCAGTTCGGCGGCCAGTTGTTCTACGAGGTCAAGAACGGCCAGGTGGTCGGCCTGGTCGAGGACGCGGCTTACCAGATACGCACCCCGGAATTCTGGAACGCCTGCGTGGCGGTCTGCGACGAACGCGATTTCCGCCTCGGCGGTTCGTTCTTCGACGGCAAGGGCCAGCCGAGCCAGGTCTCGGCGGTCTCGCACGGGTCGAGCACGACGCGCTTCAACGGCGTCAACATCATCAACACCGCGCGTGCGTTGTAGCCGATGAGGTCGAGGCAGGGCATGTTCGTCTCGGGTCCGCGGATCGACGCAGGCAGGGCGCGGTGAATCGGGCGCAGTTCCTGCGGCTGATGCTCGGCGGCGCCGCCGGCGCCTGGCTGGCGCACTCGCCGTTGGCGCGGGCCGCCCGCGCCGACTACGACTTCTGGTTCACCCGGCTCAAGTACGACTCGGGCGACTGGGATGTCGACCAGCGCATGCCGGCGAACCTGATCACCTCGCTGATCGACTACACCAACCTGCGGGTCGATCCGAAGGAACACGTGCTGGCCCTGGCCGACCCGAAGGTACTCGGCGCCCCGTTCTGCTACCTGGCCGGGCACAAGCTGGTCGAGTTCAACCCCGACGAGCGCCGCAATTTCGAGCGCTACGTGCGCAACGGCGGCTTCGTCTTCGTCGACGACTGCAACCACGACATCGACGGCCTGTTCGCCAAGTCCTTCGAGGAACAGATGGCGAAGATCTTCGGCGCCAAGGCCCTGCGCCGTTTGCCGAAGAACCACGCCCTGTATCGCAGCTTCTTCGTCTTCGACGGCCCGCCGGCGACCGGCTTCGAACTCAACGGCTGGGGCGACGATCTGGTTCACGACTATCTGCAGGGCATCGAGATCGACGGCCGCCTCGGCGTGCTGTACAGCAACAAGGACTACGGCTGCGAATGGGATTACGACTGGCGCAACAAACGTTTCCTGGCCGAGGACAACACCAAGTTCGCGGTCAATATCGTGATGTATGCGTTGAACTCTTGAGGCTCGGGACTCGGGACTCGGGACTTGGGACTCGGGAATTGGGACTCGGGACTCGGGACTCGGGAATCGGGAATCGGGAATCGGGAATCGGCAGCGCGCGTGATGATGTGCGTGCTTGCTGTTGCCCCCTTTGACAAAGGGGGCGGCGACCGCGCAGCGGATGCGGGGGATTTGCTGTTGCTGTTGTGGTTGCTTGCTTGAAGAACGCGGAGCGAATCTGCACTGGCTTTCGGGACGATCTTAATGAACACGAACGTGGCAACCGGCGGCAACGAAACCGAACTGAAGGCGCAGCTCGATCGTCTCGGCGCGCTGCGCGAGGCGATCGCCCAGGCGATCGTCGGCCAGCACGAAGTGGTCGAGCAATTGCTGATCGGTCTGCTGGCCGGCGGCCACTGCCTGCTCGAAGGCGTGCCCGGCCTCGGCAAGACCCTGCTGGTGCGCTCGCTCGGGCAGGCGCTGGAACTGCAGTTCCGGCGGGTGCAGTTCACCCCCGACCTGATGCCCAGCGACATCCTCGGCACCGAGCTGCTCGAGGAGGACCACGGCACCGGCCACCGCCATTTCCGTTTCCAGCCCGGGCCGATCTTCACCCACCTGCTGCTCGCCGACGAACTCAACCGCACCCCGCCGAAGACCCAGGCCGCCTTGCTCGAGGCGATGCAGGAGCGCACGGTCAGCTATGCCGGCGTGACTCATGCGCTGCCGGCGCCGTTCTTCGTGCTGGCGACCCAGAACCCGCTCGAACAGGCCGGCACTTATCCCTTGCCGGAAGCGCAGTTGGACCGTTTCCTGCTGCATATCCGCGTCGGTTATCCGAGCGAGCGCGAAGAGCACGACATCCTGTTGCAGACCACCGGCACCCGCAGCGCCGAGGTGCCGCGGGTGATGGGCGGGGAGGAAATGATCGCGCTGCAGTCGCGGGTGCGCGAAGTGCACCTGGGCGAGGACCTGCTGGTCTGGATCACCCGGCTGGTGCGCGCGAGCCGGCCCGACGAAAGCGCCTTGCCGGAAGTGCGGCAGTGGGTGAAATGGGGCGCCGGTCCGCGTGCCGGGCAATCGCTGGTGCTGGCGGCGAAGGCGAGGGCGCTGCTGCACGGGCGCTACGCCGCGACCCGCGATGACATCGTCGCCCTGGCCGCGCCGGTCATGCGTCACCGTCTGCTGCTGTCGTTCGCCGCCGAGGCCGAGTTCAAGAGCGCCGACGACGTGATCGCCGCCTTGCTGCGCGGCGTGCCGTTCCCGGGCGCCTGAGCGCGTTCGCCGAGGCCTCGTGAAGGACTTCATTCCCCCGGCGGTGCGGGCGCGGCTGCGCAGCCTGCGGTTGTCGTCGCGGCGCGCGGTCGGCAACCACGGCATCGGCCTGCACAACAGCCGCAGCCGCGGCGCCGGCCTCGAGTTCGCCCAGTACCGCGCCTACGAGCCCGGCGACGAGCTGCGCCAGGTCGACTGGAAGCTGTATGCGCGCTCGGACCGTTTCTTCGTGCGCGAAGCCGAACGCGAAAGCCCGCTCGCGGTCTGGCTGTTGATCGACGCCAGCGCGTCGATGAACCAGCACGATGCGGCGCGCCCCGACTGGTCGCGGCTGGACGCCGCCAAGGCGCTGGCCGCCTGCGTCGCCGAACTGGCGCTGCGCCAAGGCGATCGCTTCGGGCTGATCGCGCTGCGCGACGACGGCGTGCGCCTGATCGCGCCGGCAACCGGCGCGCGCCAGCGCGACCGCTTGTGGCTGGAACTGCACGGCCTATCGGCGCAGGGCGCCTGGCCGCGTGCGCAACGCCTGCGGCCGCTGTGGGAACGCATCGCCGCCGGCGACCTGGTGCTGATGATCGGCGACGGTTTCGACGACGGCACCGATGAGGGCGCCGTCGCGGTCGCCGAGCGGCTCGCATCGGCGCGGCGCGAGGTGGCGAACATCCGCATTCTGACCGCGGAGGAGCGCGACTTCCCGTTCCGCGGCGGTTACCGGTTCCGCGACCCCGAGACCGGCGAGGAATTGCTCGGCGACGGCGCCGCCTTGCGCGACGGGTTCCTCGACCGGTTCGCCGCCGCGCGCAGGGCGCTCGACGCCCGCCTCGATGCCTGCGGCATCCGCCACACCGAGTACGTGCTCGACGAGGCGCTCGATCTGCCGCTGCGGCGCTTGTTCGGCGCCCGCGACCTGGCGGAGCGGGCGTGAACCTGAGCCTGCTGCTGCCCGCCGCGCTGGCTGCCCTGGCGGCCCTGATCCTGCCGTTGCTGATCCATCTGGCGCGGCGCAGCGAACAACGTCCGACCGATTTCGCCGCCCTGCGCTGGCTGCGCCAGCGGCCCAAGCCGCGTCACCGCATCCGCTTCGACGAATGGCCGTTGTTGCTGCTGCGCCTGTTGCTGTTGGCCTTGCTCGCACTGTGGCTGGCGAGGCCGGTGCTGTTCGGCGCCGAGAGTGCGCGGCCGTGGATCGTGGTCGCGCCCGGCGCCGATGCGCAGGTCGCGCGCGCTCGAGCGGACGCCACGAATGCGCGCTTGCATTGGCTCGCGCCGGGTTTTCCGCGTCTGGACGCCGCCGCACCGCCGCCGCCCGCGCCGCTGTCGAGCCTGCTGCGCGAACTCGATGCCGACCTGCCGGCCGCGACCGTACTGAGCGTATTCGTGCCCGAGCGCATGAGCGGTGCCGACGGCCAGCGGCCGCAGTTGTCCCGGCCGGTCGAATGGCGCGTGCTGCCCGGCACGACGCCGGCTGCGACCCCGATCCGCGAGATCGTCACGCCGTCGCCGGCGATCCGATACGCCGCCGATCGCGCCACGGCCCTGCCGTATCTGCGTGCCGCGATCGAGGCCTGGCGCGATCCGGCGGTACCGGACCCATCGAGGCAGGCCCCATCGAAGCAGGATTCAGTCGCGCCGAGCACTCAAGCCCTGCCGTCCCAGAGCCGCGAGCTGATCTGGCTGGTGCCCGGCGCGGTGCCTGCGCAGGTGCGCGAGTTCGCCCGCAACGGCGGTCGCGTGCTGCTCGATGCCGGCAGCGGCTGGCCAAGCGATGCCGCCTCGCCGCGTGCACCGTTGTGGCGCGACGCGTCCGGCGCGGTGCTGGCCGAAGGCGTCGCCTTCGGCCGCGGCCGGCTGATGCGGCTGACCCGCGCGGTGACCCCGCAGGCCATGCCGGAATTGCTCGAGCCCGGCTTTCCGCGGCGTTTGCGCGAGTTGTTCGCGCCGAGCCTTCCGGCACCGGCGTGGGTTTCGGCGAAGGCACATGCGCCGGCGACCGGCGGCGCGGCGTATGCCTTGCCGCCGCGCGATCTGCGCCTGTGGTGGGCGCTGCTGATCGCGTTGGTGTTCGTGTGCGAACGTTGGCTGGCGACGCGCGCACGACGTGGGGCGACGCCATGACGGCGGCGACGATCCTCGCGAACGCCTTGGGTTCGGCGCGCCGCCGGCGCGCTTCGGACCTGATGCTGCAGTGGCTGCCGTGGGCCGCGGCCGGCGCGGCCTTGGCCTGGCGTCTGCTGGGGGCCCTGGCGGCGGTGTCGCTGGCGGTCGTGCTGTGCACGGCGTTCGCCGCCTTCGCATGGCGCAGGGCCCGGCGCCTCGATCAGGCCTGGCTCGCGCGTCGCCTCAACACCACCCGCGACGACATGGACGACAGCGCCGATCTGTTGTTCGCGGCGGGCGAAGGCTTGAACGGCCTGCAGCGTCTGCAGCAAGCGCGCTTGCGCGAACGCATCGAAACCGCGAACGGTCCCGAGCTGCGCCCGGTCTGGTCGACGCACCGCATCGGCCTGTCTGGCTTCGCCGGCGCCGCAGCCTTGGCCGCCATCCTGCTATGGCCGGGCCGGTCCCGGGATGAGCACGATCTCGAAGCCTTGTCGCCGGCGCCGCAGCTCGCCGCCCTGCCGGGCCAGCCGCGCCTGATCGAACAGGGCCTGCGCATCGACCCGCCGGCTTATACGCGCTTGCCGCCGCGCAGCGAGCCCACCCTCGAAGGGCGCGTGCCCGAGAACGCGCGCTTGCGCTGGAACCTGCGTTTCGAACCGCAGCCGACGGCGGTCGAGCTGGTCTTCCACGACGGTCCGCGCTTGCCGCTCGCCCGCCAGGCCGACGGGCGCTGGAGCGCCGAACGCGTACTGGCCAAGCCGGCCCTGTATCGGATCGTCGCCGCCGGCGCGGCGCAGGCGCAGATGCGACGTCTGTACCGGCTCGACGTCAGCGCCGACCGTGCTCCGCAACTGCGGGTGCTCGAACCCGACCGCGGCCTGAGCCTGATGAGCGCGGGCCAGCGCAGCTGGCCGCTGGAGTTCGTGGCCAGCGACGATTACGGCCTGGCCGCGAATGCGCAGTTGCGCATCACCCTGGCCCAGGGCAGCGGCGAGAACATCACCTTCCGAGAGCAACGCCTGAGCCTGCGCGGCACCGGCACCGCGACCGACAAACGCTATGCGCAACGCCTCGACCTGGCCAGCCTCGGCTTCGCGAGCGGCGACGACCTGATCGTCCAGCTCAGCGTCGAGGACAACCGTTCGCCGAAGCCGCAGACCGCGTCGAGCCCGAGCTTGATCCTGCGCTGGCCGGCCGACCTCGGCAGCGAGGCGACCGGCCTGGACGGCATGGTCAAGACCACCTTGCCGGCATATTTCCGCAGCCAGCGCCAGATCATCATCGACGCCGAAGCCTTGATCGCACAGCGGCGCAAGCTCGACGAGCCCAGGTTCGTCGAGCGCTCCGATGCGATCGGCGTCGACCAGCGCCTGCTGCGCCTGCGCTACGGCCAGTTCCTCGGCGAAGAGTCCGAAGGCGCGCCGCAGTTGCCGACCAACGACCGCGACGAAGCCGAACCGCACGACGCGCATGCGGGCGAGGGCAAGGGCCAGGGCGAGAGTGCACCCGAGGCCGACGAACACGACGAGCATGCGCATGCGGCGAAGCCGGCGGCGCCGACTTTCGGCGAGGAAGGCTCGGTGCTGGAGCAGTTCGGCCATACCCACGATCATGCCGAGGCGGCGACCCTGCTCGACCCGGACACGCGCAAGCTGCTCAAGGCCGCGCTCGACGAGATGTGGCAGTCGGAACTGCATTTGCGCCAGGGCCATCCGCAGCAGGCGCTGCCCTATGCCTACAGGGCGCTGGGCTTCATCAAGAAGGTGCAGCAGGCCGCCCGCATCTACCTGGCCCGGGTCGGCCCCGAGCTGCCGCCGATCGACGAAAGCCGCCGTTTGAGCGGCGAACGTAAGGGATTGGCGCGACGCGGCGAGCTGCTGGTCGCGGCGAACGCGGCCGATCCCGTGCTCGAATCGCTGTGGCGCGACCTGGAGCCGAGCGCGGGCACGGCTCAGCCCGCGCCGATCGACTACAGCGGCCTGCAACGTTGGCTGCGCGAACACGAATCACGCGTGCCCGATCCCCTGGCCTTCGCCGCCGCCTTCGATGCCTTGCGCAACGAACCCGAATGCCGGCGCTGCCGCGCCGAGTTGCGGCGCCTGCTGTGGCCGCTGCTGACCCGGCCCCCGGCGAGCGTGCCGCGGCGCGCGCAGGGCGACGCCGTCGACCGGCGTTACTTCGAAGCCCTGCAGCAGGAGACGTCGCGATGATCGGCGTCGTCGACCTCGATACCGGGGTCCAAGTTGGCCTGGAAACGCTGATCGCCGCCGTGCTCGGCGCCGCCGCCGTGCTGGGGATGGCGTGCCTGATCTGGCGCCAGTACCGCGGCGGGGCCGGGGCGCGTGCGCGCGGTTGGCGGCTGGGCGTGTTGCTGATCGCGCAACCGCTGATGGCGGCGTTGCTGTATCTCGCGCTGTTGCCGCCGCAGATCCATGACGAACCCGGCACGCTGGTGGTGGCGACCGCCGGTGCGAGCGCGAACGATGGCGCCGCCGCCGGCGAACACCAAGTCGCCTTGCCCGAGGCGCGTACCGTCGGCGACAGCGCACGCGTGCCCGACCTCGCCACGGCGCTGCGCCGCCATCCCGGCACGCATAAGCTGCGGCTGCTCGGCGCCGGCCTGGAACCGCGCGATCGCGACGCGGCTCGCGGCCTGACCATCGAATGGCGAGCGCCAGCGTTGCCGCACGGATTCACCGGTCTGTGGGCGCCGCGCGAGGTCGCCGCCGGTGGCGAGTTCGAGGCGAGCGGTCGGGTCGAAGCGGTGCCGGGCGCAGTCGTCGAATTGCTCGACCCGGGCCTGCAACGCGTCGACCGCTACCCGCTCGCGGCGGACGGCGGCTTCCGCGTCGGCGCCGTCGCGCGCTTGCCGGGAACGGCGACCTTCCGGCTGCGTCTGCGCGATGCGCGCCAGAACATCGTCGAAGAGATCGAACTGCCGCTGTCGGTGATCGCCGATCCGCCACCGCGGGTGCTGATCCTGGCCGGCGCGCCGAATCCCGAGCTGAAGTATCTGCGGCGCTGGGGCGCGGACGCCGGAATCAAGCTGCATACCCAGATCGAGGCCGGCGCCGGCCTGCAGCTCGGCGATGCGCCGCTGAGCCTGAACGCATCGACCCTGGCCGGATTCGATCTCGTGGTGCTCGACGAACGCGTCTGGGACCGGCTCGGCGAATCGCAACGCGGCGCGCTGTTGGGCGCCATGCGCGACGGCCTAGGCGTGCTGCTGCGCATCGGCGGCCCCTTGTCGCCGCGTGCGCGTGCGCAACTGCGGGCGTTGGGCTTCGAACTCGGTGCCGGCGCGGACTCGCTCGACATGCGGGTGCCGCCGATCAGCGCGGACGAAGCGGCGACCCGCGCCCGCATCGGCCCGGGCACGCGCGAGGCACCGCGCTTGCGCGACGAGGCGCTGGCCGAGTTGCCGGTATTGAGCCGGCGCGCGATTTCGATCGAGGCTGCAGGTGCGCACAGCCTGTTGCGCGGAGCCGACGGCCAGGCCTTCGCGACTTGGCGTAACGCCGGCCGCGGCCGGCTCGGCCTATGGACCTTGAGCGACAGTTTCCGTCTGACCCTGGCCGGCCGCGACGACCTGCATGGACAATGGTGGAGCGCCGCGTTTGCGGCGCTGGCGCGGCCCCAACCGAAGCCGATGCTGCGGATCGAAGGAGAGGCGCGCCAGGACCGGCGGATCGTGCTGTGCGGATTGAGCGACGGCGCCTTGGTGCGTACGCCACAGGGCCGGGACATCGCCTTGCTGATCGACCCGGCCAGCGGCAGCGAACGCTGCGCCGGGTTCTGGCCGACCGACCCGGGCTGGCATGCCCTACGCCAGGGCGAGCGCTCGCAACCCTTCGCCGTGCGAGGCCGCGACGAGGCGCCGGGCTTGCGCGCGAGCGAACTGCGCGAGGCGACCTTGCAGTTGATGGCCCAAGCGCAGCAGCTTCCGCTTGAAGCCGCGTCGTCGTCTGCGGGCGCTGCGTCGGCGCGGGCGCAGCGTGGAGCATCGTGGCCGTGGTTCCTGGCCTGGCTGTTCGTCAGCGCCGGGGTGTGGTGGCTGGAGCGTTCGCGACGGGGGCGGATGTCGGTGCCGGCGCAGGTCGTTGCCGGATCGCCGTGAGCCGCGACCGCGGGACGCGCAGCGGCACCAAGGCTTATGTCGTTCCTCGAAGCGGCGTGCTTTCGCCAGGGGGTAGGAGCGGCGCAAGCCGCGACCGCCATGCTCCGATCTCGCGTCGCGCCCGCACCCGGGCTGTCTCTGCTTCCTGTAGGAGCGACGTGAGTCGCGACCACGGGACGCGCAGTGATCACGAGGGCGTCGCCATTCATCGAAGCGGCACACTTTCGCCAGGGTAGGAGCGGCGCAAGCCGCGACATCGCTACGACGGTCTTGCGACGGCTCTCTCTCGTTCAATAGATCAACATCTAGATCAAACCCAGAGCTTCCGCCACTAAAGCGACGGGTCACTTTCTTTTGCCATAAGCAACAAAAGAAAGGTAACCAAAGAAGTTTCTTTTCTTTGAATCAAGGCCCGCACGAGCGATGCCTCCGCGGGGATCTACATACGGGACCTCCCTGTCCCGATGAAAAACGGCCTGCATCCGTGCAGGCCGCCCTCCGGGTCTTCTATGGCCTTCGCTAGTGCGAGGCGACGCACAGCGTAAGACAGAGGCAAAGACAGGCTGGAATCAGAGTGCCTGCGATGCCGCCCTGTAGGAGCGACGTGAGTCGCTACCGCGCAGCCACAAGTTCTTTGCGTCGCGAGACCGTTGCGGCGCGGTCGCGGCTTGCGCCGCTCCTGCCCTAAAGCGGCGAATCTTTGCCTTTGCTGTGAACAGCTTGGCGCAGCACCGAACTGGCGATGCAACCACAGACCCGGAGGGCGGCCCGCAGGGAGGCGGGCCGTGCGCAGCCAGGCCATGGATGGCCTGTGCGGAGCATCCCCGCGTCGGCCTCGCACTTGCGGGCTCTTGATCCGAAACAGAAGGCACTTTTCTTTGGTTACTTTCTTTTGTTGCTTCAGACAAAAGAAAGTGACCCGCCGCTTTAGTGGCGGAAGCTTTGGGTTTGATCTTGATCTTGATCTTGATCTTAATCTTGATCTCGTTCGAGTGAGCGATACGCCGCAAGACCGCTGCAACGATGTCGCGGCTCGCGCCGCTCCTACCCGGCGACGATTCACGCCTTCGATCGTTGACGCAAGCATCGTAGCCTCTGCGCGTCCCGTGGTCGCGGCTCACGCCGCTCTTACGGGGACTCATCCCAGAGGCGATGCGAGCTCGGAGCATGGCGGTCGCGGCTTGCGCCGCTCCTACCCTGGCGAAAGCGCGCCGACCCTACGAACGACAACAGCCGTAATCGACGGGATGCCGCGCTCAAATCGACTGCATGCGCCCGCCATCGACCGCCAGGCTCACGCCGTTGACGTAGGCCGCGGCCGGGGAGCACAGGAAGGCGATGCAGGCGGCGATCTCGGCGGGGGCGGCGAAGCGGTTCGCGGGAACGGTCTTGCGCATGGCCTCGATCACCGCCTCCGGGGTCTGGCCGCTGTTGCGGGCACGGTCGCCGATGATCTGTTCGATGCGCGCGGTCTGGGTGTAGCCGGGCAGCACGTTGTTGACGGTGATCCCGTCGGCGCCGAGTTCGCGCGAAAGGGTCTTGGCCCAGCCGGCGACGGCGCCGCGGACGGTGTTGGACACGCCGAGGCCGACGATGGGTTCCTTGACCGAGGTCGAGATCACGTTGACCACGCGGCCCCACTGCGCCGAACGCATGCCGGGCAGCACCGCGCGCACCAGGGTCTGGTTGGCCAGCAGATGACGCTGGAAGGCGTCGAGGTAGGCGCTGTCGAGCGCGGTATGCGCCTGGCCGCCGGGCGGGCCGCCGGTGTTGTTGACCAGGATCTGCACCGGCTTGCCGGCGGCGAGCGCTTCGACCTGGGCGGCGAGGGCGGCCGTGTCGGCGACGTCGGCGGCGATCCAGCCGTGGGCCTGCGCGCCGCTGCGCGGCAAGGCCTGTGCGACCGCGGCCAGGGCATC
>NZ_JBPKJP010000057.1:0-28219 GCF_051217035.1 Lysobacter sp. 1R34A | reverse complement strand
CGACCGCCTCGCGCAGCAGGCCGGACACCCTCAGGGCGCAGGCCCGGGCCGGCAGCGCCGCGCAGGCGGGCTCGGCGACGTAGACGCTCCAACCGGAGAAGGCCGCGCCGTGCGAGCGCAGCGAATGCTCGGCCTGCGGCGGCACCCAGACTGCATCCGTCGCCGGCACCAGCCAGCGCCCCTGCGCGGTGCCGACGGTCAACAGCCCGCGATGCGCGCCGAACAACTGCCCGCGCGCATGCCGGTGCGCGGCGGTATCGCGCACGCCGGCGTGAGTCGTGGTCGCCGCGATCGCCACCGGCCCGTCGGCGGAATCGGCGCGCAGCGCGGCGAGCAGAGGATCGGACATTGGCCGGAACCCGCTATCGAATGGCCGGGGCAACGTAGCAGAGGCTCGCCGCCGAACCCAGCATGAGCGCCTCCTCCATCACCGAGCATCGCCATGCGAGCCGAAGACCTGTTGCCCGACCACCTCGACCACACCCGCATCGACGGCGTCCTCGTGCGCAAGGGATCGGTCGGCGCGTTTCTCGCCAACGCGCGAATCTGGACCAATGCGCAGGCCGATGCCGGCGCGCGTGCGCAGGCCGAACGCCATATCGCCGAAGCGCTGCCGGCCTTGCGCGCGTTGGGTCTGTTCGAGGTGTTGGAGATTCGCGACCCACGGTTGCGCGCGTGGGTTGCTGGGCAAGGATAAGAATGGCGGACGCGTAAGGGACGAGGTTTCGTCGCGTCCCTGGTTCGCGGTCGCGGCTCGCGGCGCTCCTACCCAAGAGCCGCGACGATCGTTGCCGTTGCCGTTGCCGTTGCCGTTGCCGTTGCCGTTGCCGTGAATGCTTGGCGCAGGTTCGAACTAGCGATGCAACCGTAGACCCGGAGGGCGCCGCACAGGACGTGCGGCGTTTTTCGATAGGACAAGGATGTCCTATCGAAAAATCCCTGCGCAGGCTGCGCGCTCGCAGGGGAGCTTCGTCAAGGAAGGCCTTTTCTTTGGTTAGCTTTCTTTTGGGCCAGCAAAAGAAAGTAACCCGGCCGCGTCAGCGGACGGAAGCTGTAGACCTTGTTCTTGCTTCACCGCTCTGCGGCAAGAGGCGCAAAGACGTGTTACGACGCGGTCGCGACAGTTCGCGGCTTCGATCGATGACTACGGCGACACGCCTCTGCTCATCCCTTGGTCGCGGCTTACGCCGCTCCTACAGGAGAGGGGGGCGCCGTTGACGAAGTGAGGTTGAGGCACCGCGGTCGCGGCTCGCGCCGCTCCTACCCAAGAGCAGCGACCTCGCCATGAGTAGGAGCGACGCGAGCCGCGACCGTGATCCACCCGTCTCCTCGCACCCGCATTACCCGCGCGTCCGAAACGCCGGCACCATGACTTCCCTACCGCGTGCCATCCCGCGCGGCGCACTAAACTGCAGCCATCCCCGCCATCGCCAGGACTGCCGCATGTCATCCGTGACCTCGCCCAAACAGATCGCCGCGTCGCTGACCGAATTCTGGTCGCCGCGCGTGGTCGCCGAAGTCGACGACGCCTACATCAAGGTCGCCCGCGTGCAGGGGCAGTTGGCCTGGCACAGCCACGCCGACGAGGACGAGCTGTTCCTGGTGCTCAAGGGCCGGCTGGTGATCGAGCTGGAGGACCGCAAGGTCGAACTCGGCGAGGGCGAGATGTTCGTCGTGCCCAAGGGCGTGCGCCACAACCCGATCGCCGACGAGGAATGTCATCTGATGTTGATCGAGCGCAAGACCACCCTGCACACCGGCGACGTGGTCACCGACAAGACCCGTTCGCTCGACGAGCAGCTGCGTCCGCTGTGAGCGTCATCGGTCCGGCGTGATCGGCCGTCCACCGCGCGCACAAAAGAAAAGAGCGCGTCCCGTGGAACGCGCTCTTTGGTGCGGAGATGGCCTGTCCTCTGCATGGCGCTATCCGGCGCCCTCCCCCCGAACCGACCTCTTGTCTTTCCGAAGTCCTTATCGGCGTGCGGCCATAATCCGAAGTCCACGCTACGGTTGCCAGGGAGCGCGACCGGAAATTACGCTACTTTCGGTAGCGCCCGCGATTGCTTATCGCCCTAAGCCGTTGTAATAAATAGGCCTGCCGACACGACACGACAGCACAAACGCACGGGCTGGGGCGTCTATCGTTCACCTGGTGACTATTGGTAGCTGAACGCGCGATCCCGGCCGCAAACCCGACAGGAACTGTCACATGACGCCGCAACAGCGCATCCGCCTCGCCCGCCGGCACGCCGGACTCTCGCAAGCCGCCCTCGGCGCCGCGGTCGGGGTGCAACGCAGCGCGGTCGGTCACTGGGAATCGGCGCAGAGCAAATTCCCGAGCGTCGCCCACCTGCGCGAACTGGCCCTGGTGACCGGGGTGCAGTTCGAATGGCTGGCGACCGGGCGCGGCAAGATGAGCCTGTCGCTGGACACGGCGATGGATTCGGTCGCCGCCGCCGAGGCCTTGTTGATCGACGACCCGCTGGAACTGCGGTTGATCCAGGCCTTCCGCGAGGCGCCCACGCGTGCTAAGGCGCCTTTGGTCGAGGTGGTCGAGCAAATGGCCGAGCTGCGCACCGGCCGCCCGGCGCGTTCGGTCGCCGGAGGCGGCAAGCGCAGCGCAACTTGAGAAATCCGTCGCAGGTACGGGCACGAACCGTGACGCAGCACAGCAGGCGATGTCACAAACCACGACTAGACTCGACCGGATGCGCCCGGGGAGGGCGCATCGACCGCGGCGTTCCGCATGCGCGCGTCGTCAATACATAAGGAGCCGTTCGATGCCGATGTCCGTTCGTGGCCGATCCACCGCCCTGCACCGCCCTCACCCCGCACGCCCCGCCCTGCCGCGCCGCGCCGCGTGCCTGGCCCTGACGATCTGCGCCCTGTTGCCCTCGCTGGCCTCGGCCGCCGTCTTCATCAACGAATTCCATTACGACGATGCGACCTCCGCCGGGGATGTCGGCGAGCGCATCGAGATCGTCGCGACCGCCGGCGAAACGCTGAGCAACTACCGCGTCTATCTGTACAACGGCAGCTCGCCTTCGTCGGCGGTGACCTACGACAACGACCTCGTGCCGGCCGGCAATGTCGTCACCTGCGGCGGCAGCGTGCGCATCGCGACCCTGAGTTACCCGACCAACGGCCTGCAGAACGGCTCCAACGACGGCTTCGCGCTGGTCGACGGCAGCGGCAACGTAGTCCAGTTCCTGAGCTACGAAGGCCAGATCACCGCCAGCGGCGGCCCCGCCTCGGGCCGCACCAGCACCAACCTGCCGGTGTCGGAATCCGGCTCGACCGCGGCCGGCACCTCGCTGCAGTTGTCGGGCAGCGGCAGCGCGTATTCGCAGTTCGCCTGGCAGAACTCGGCGACCCAGACCTTCGGCGCCTGCAACAACGGCCAGAGCTTCACCACCTCGACGCCGAACACGCCGCCGAGCGTGACCTCGACCACGCCGAGCAACGGCGCGAGCGGTTTCCCCGCCGCCGGCGACCTGGTCGTCAACTTCAGCGAAGCGGTGACCCTGGCCAGCGGCGCGCTGACCCTGCAGTGCGCGACCTCGGGCGCGGTCGCCCTGACCTACCCGTCCAGCGGCACCGCGATCACCGCCTCCACCGGCACCGCGCTGCACGCCGGCGAGAGCTGCACCTTCACCGTCGTCGCCAGCCAGGTCAGCGACGCCGGCGGCGCGCATCCGGCCGCGAACACGGTCGCCAACTTCACCGTCGCCAGCGGCGGCGGTGGCGGCACCGGCTACTACGCCCACGTCAACACCAGCAGCGCCAGCCAGTTGCGTTGCTCGCTGCACCAAACCATCAAGGGCCACACGGTCTATCCGTACAGCGGCGGCACCACCAACACCTGGACGATCCTGGAAATTGCCGACGAAGATCCCAACAACGCCGGCCGCATCCTCGACGCCTACAAGAACCGCAGCTTCGTCAAGGTCACCGACCGCGCGGGCAGCGGCACCGGGGTGAAGTACAACCGCGAACACACCTGGCCGAACTCGCTCGGCTTCGGCTCGGCCACCGGCAACCTCGGCCTGCCGTACGCGCCCTACACCGACACCCACATGCTGTACCTGACCGATGCCGGCTACAACGCCGATCGCGGCAACAAGCCCTTCGCCGACTGCTCGCTGTCGAGCGGCTGCGGCGAGCGCGTCACCGAGGTCAACAACGGCAGCGGCGGCGGCAGCGGCGTCTACCCGGGCAACTCCAACTGGTACAAGACGCCCGACGGCAACGCCGGTTCGTTCCAGGTCTGGGGCAAGCGCAAGGGCGACATCGCGCGCGCGGTGCTGTACATGGCGATCCGTTACGAAGGCGGCACCGACCCGAACAATGGCCAGAGCGAACCGGACCTGGAACTGACCGACGACCGCAGCAAGATCGTCATCACCTCGTCCTCGCCGGCCTACATGGGCCTGCTGACCACGTTGTTGTCCTGGCACCAGGCCGACCCGCCGGACGCCGCCGAGTTGGCGCGCAACGAAGTGATCTTCAGCTTCCAGGGCAACCGCAACCCCTTCATCGATCACCCGGAGTGGGCGACGGCTTCGCTGTTCAACTCGGCCAAGCCGGCGAGCTGCCAGCTGATTCCCTGATCGCCAGGGAACGCGCAACGACGAACGCCCGCGGATGCGGGCGTTCGTTTTTTTTGCGCCAGGAACCGCGAGGCTTGCGCAACTACCTGCCGTCGTCCACGCGCAGGCGGAAGTGAATGGCTGCGCTTGCGGGCCACTGGCTCGTGCATCCATCAACGCCGGGCCTGGAGCGCCTGGCCGGATGCCGAAGATCTTCGAACGTTCCGGCATGAAAGCCCGGTGGATCTCCGCCTGCGCGGAGACGACGAGCAAAAGCATCTCAATCGAATACCACCACCGGCTTGCCGAGCTCGCGCGCGCCGGCCATCGAGGCGATCGCCGCGACGCCGGCGTCGAAACCGTAGCGCGTACCGACCACCGGCTCGATGCGATGGCGTTCGAGCTCGGCGAGAAAGGCCTCGAAGTCGCGCCGGCTGCCGACGCTGATGCCGTGGATATTGAGCTGGCGCGCCATGATCGGCCCGATCAGGTTTCCCTCGACCTGCATGCCGTGCAGGAAGCCGATCACCGCGATGTGGGCGTTGTCGGCGGCCGCCTGCAGCAGGTCGAGGAATTGCGGGCCGCCGACCACGTCGACGATGCCATCGACGCCGCGGCCGTCGGTGAGTTCGCGCACCGCCGCGGCCAAGTCGGGGCGCTGCCGGTAATCGATCACCGCGCGCGCACCGAGCGCACGCAAGCGTTCGGCCTTGCCGGCATCGCCGGTGGTCGCGATCACCTCGAGGCCGCGCGCGACCGCGAGCTGCAGGGCCATCAGGGACACGCTGCCGGTGCCTTGCACGAGCACGCTGGCGCCGGGCCGCAGGTCCATGCGTTGCAAGGCGCTCCAGGCGGTGAGGCCGGACACCGGCAGGGTCGAGGCCGCCGCATCGCCGAGGAACGCCGGCGCGGGCAGGATCGCGCTGGCCGGCAGCACGAGCTGGCGCGCCAGCCAGCCATCGAGCGGGCCGCCGAGCTTGCTGAGGTGGTTGGCCGACCGGAACGGCCCGTCGATCCAGGCGGTGGTGTAGTGGCCGAGCACGCGGTCGCCGGGCGCGTAGCCCTCGACCCCGTCGCCGACCGCCTCGATCCGGCCGACGCCGTCGGACAGCGGCACGAACGGCCGCGGCAGTTCCGGCTGATAGCGGCCGGTGGCGAGGGCGTAGTCGCGGTAGTTGACCGAGGCCGCGGCGACCCGGATCCGGACCTGGCCGCGGCCGGGCTGGGGTTCGGGCAGGTCGACGCGACGCAGGCTGTCGAGGCTGTGGCCCTGGAGTTGATAGGCATCCATGGTGGTGCTCCGCTGGCGGTCCGGAGACCGGCTGGGTGGGGGGAATGCCCAGACTATTGTTGAGCCGTTCGCTGATATAGGATCAGGATGGCAACTCATCATTGAGAATGACTCAACAATGATCGGCGGGCTGTATTCCGAACTCGAGGCCTTCGAGGCCATCCTCCAGCACGGCAGCTTCACCGCCGCGGCGAAGCAGTTGCAGGTCACCCCGGGCGCGATCACCCGCCGCCTCAACACCCTGGAGGCGCGGCTCGGCGCCAAGTTGCTCAACCGTTCGACCCGGCGGCTGAGCCTGACCGAGTCCGGCCGCCACTACTACGCCGAAGTCGCGCCGGCGCTGGCGCAGATCCTCGCCGCCGGCGAGCGCGTGCACGACCTGTCGGCGCAACCGCGCGGCGAACTGCGGGTGTCGTTACCGATGAATTTCGGCCGGCTGTACGTGATGCCGCACGTCGAGGCCTTCCTGCGGCGCTGGCCCGGCATCGACCTGGACCTGCAGTTCGACGACCGCTTCGTCGATCTGATCGGCGCCGGCTTCGACGCCGCGATCCGGATCGGCGCGCTCAGCGATTCGCGCCTGATCGCGCGCCGCATCGCGCAGACGCGACGGATCCTGGTGGCCTCGCCCGACTACCTCGCACGGCGCGGCGCACCGCGCACGCCCGCCGAGCTGATCGAGCACGACTGCCTGCACTACACCTTGTTCCGCGACACCCCGACCTGGGAATTCCACCGCGACCGCGAACCGCTGCGGGTGCCGGTGCAGGGCCGTTTGAAAGCGAACTACGGCGTGCCGCTGGTCGATGCCGCCGTGCACGGCCGCGGCATCCTGCAGACCGCCACCTTCGCCGTCGCCGAGGAGCTCGCCAGCGGACGCCTGGTCGAAGTGATGCCGGACTGGAGCCTGCTGCCGATCGGCATCTACGCGGTGTACCCGAGCCGCGACTACCGCCCGCGCAAGGTCGAGGCCTTCATCGACTTCCTCGAAGCGACCATCGGCGAACCGGCGGTGTGGGATCGGGTGATCGCCGGGCAAGGCTGAGAGCGATGCAGGCCTCGCTTCGAGCGCAGAGCCAATCCGCCGCATCGACGTTCCGCCTCGACACCGGACGCGCCGGTCGCTCGCCTCCTTTGCCAAAGGGGGCGACGGTTGGACCGCACGCGATCAAGTCGCCTGAGGCTCGTCGCTGGCAGCAGAAACATCGAGTCGCCCGGTCTCACATACCACCCGAAGAATCCCCTTCGGGCAGGCGGCAGGGGTTTGCTCTTGGCTCCGCGAAAGGAACCAACCGCCCTCGCCCCACTCCAAGGCCGGTCCCTCATTCCGCTTTCGCGCCGTTTGCTGAAAGCTTGCCCGACGCCTCCACGGTCCGCCGATGACTCCGCCGCCTCCCGCCGCAACCGCCCCCCGCTCCTGGCGCCGCGCGCTGTCGATGCTCGCCAGCCTGGCGATCCTCGCCCTGGCCCTGCATGCGCTCGCCGGGGAGTTCAGCGAGCAGGGCTATCGTTCGATCCGGCACGCCTTCGCCCAATTGGAGGACCGCCGCATCGTCCTGGCCTTCCTGCTCGGCCTCGCCAGCTATGCCTGCCTGGTCGGGTTCGACGCGATCGGCCTGCGCCGCAACGCGAGCAAGGTCAAACCGCTGCGTCTGGTCGTCACCGCCTTCCTCGCCAACGCGGTCGGGCACACGCTCGGTTTCGCCGCGCTGACCGGCGGCGCGGTGCGTCTGCGCGGCTACGGCGCGGCCGGGCTGTCGCTGGCCGACATCGGCCAGGTGGTGTTGATGAGCACGCTCGGCTTCGTGTTCGGCGCCTGGGTGTTGCTGGCCTGCGCCTTGTTGTTCGAACCGGCGCCGGCGGCCTTGCTGCTGCCGTTCGGCGAAGCGACGATCCGCGCGATCGGCGCGGCGATCGCGCTCGGCTTCGTCGGCCTGTGGTTCGCGGTCGGGCGCGACGGCCGCACCCTGCGCTGGCGCGGCCACGCGCTGTGGCTGCCGGATCGCCGCACCGTGCTCGCGGTGACCGCCCTGAGCGTGATCGAACTGGCCCTGGCCGGCTGCGCGTTGTACGTCCTGCTGGCGCCGATCGCCGGCACCGACTTCATCGGCTTCGTCGGCCTGTACCTGGTCGCGACGGTCGCCGGATTGTTGTCGAGCGTGCCCGCCGGCATCGGCGTGTTCGAGTGGAGCCTGCTCAAGCTGCTGCCGGGCGTGGCGCCGGCGACTCTCCTCGCCGCAGCGCTGGCTTATCGCATCACCTACTACGCCCTGCCCCTGGCCCTGGCGACGCTGATCGGCATGGTCGGCGCCGTGCGCGGGCCGGTCGCGGCGCGCGCCGGCGCCCTGCGCACCGCCTGGCTCGCGATCCGGCCGTGGCTGCCGCAGGTGATCGCACTCGCCGCGTTCGTACTCGGCGCCGCGCTGATCCTCGACGGCACCCTGCCGAAACCGCGCCATCGCCTGATCGGCGCGCCCTTGCCCTTGATCGAGACCTCGCAGTTGCTCGCCAGCCTCGGCGGGGTCGGCCTGTTGCTGATCGGCCAGGGCCTGCAGCGCCGCAGCCATGCCGCATGGGCGCTGGCGCTGGCGGTGTGCGTCGTGCTGCCCTTGCCGACCTGGCTGCGCGGCGGCCACCTCAGCCTGGCCTTGGCGCCGCCGCTGGTGGCGGTCGCGCTGTGGGCGGCGCGGCGCGAGTTCTATCGCGAAGGCGCGCTGCTCGACGAAGCCTGGTCGTGGCGCTGGCTGCGCAATCTCGGCCTGGTGTTGATCGCCGCGGTCTGGCTGTTGTTCTTCGCCTACAGCCACGTCGAATACCGCAACGAGCTGTGGTGGGAATTCCTGGTGTCGAGCAACGCGCCGCGCGCCTTGCGCGCGATGCTGCTGGTCAGCGTCACCGTGATCGCCTTCGGCCTGGCGCGCCTGCTGCACGCCGCGCGCGCGCCGTTGCCGGCGGCAGGCGAAGCCGAACTCGCGGCGATCCGGCCGATCCTCGCCGTGGCCGACGACAGCCAGGCGCACCTCGCCCTGACCGGCGACAAGGCGCTGCTGCTCGATCCGCAACAGCGCGGCTTCGCGATGATGCAGCGCTACGGCGGCTCGTTGATCGCGATGGGCGACCCGGTCGGCCCGCCCGAGGTGGCGCGTGCGCTGATCTGGCGTTTCCGCGAGGAGGCCGACCGGCTCGGCATGCGCCCGGTGTTCTACCAGGTCGGCGAACAGCATTGGCAGACCTATCTCGACCTCGGCCTGAGCCTGGTCAAGCTCGGCGAGGAAGCGCTGGTGCCGCTGACCGATTTCAGCCTGCAGGGGCCGGCCCGCGCCGAATTGCGCCAGGCCTGGAACCGCGGCAAGCGCGCCGGGCTGAGTTTCCGCATCGCCCCGGCCGAGGATGTCGCGGCCCTGCTGCCCTTGCTCGCGGAGATTTCCGAGGACTGGCTGGAGCACAAATCCGGCGAGGAGAAAGGCTTCTCGCTCGGCCATTTCGATGCCGAGTATCTGCAGCGTCTGCCGGTCGCCCTGGTGGAGCTGGACGGCCGCATCGTCGCCTTCGCCAATCTGTGGAACGCCACCAACGGCCGCGAGTTGTCGGTCGACCTGATGCGCCACAGCGAGGCCGCGCCGAAGGGCACGATGGATTTCCTGTTCGCCGAGTTGTTGGGCTGGGGGCGCGATCATGGCTACGAACGCTTTTCGCTCGGCATGGCGCCTTTGTCCGGGCTGCCGCAGCATCGGCTGGCCGGGCGCTGGAACCGCTTCGCCAACCTGGTCGCGCGCCACGGCGAGCGTTTCTATGGCTTCGTCGGCCTGCGCCGCTTCAAGGCCAAGTACGACCCGGTCTGGCGCACCCGTTACCTCGCCGCGCCCGGCGGCATGCACCTGCCGGCGGCCTTGATCGACGTGACCCGTTTGATCTCGCTCGACCCGCGCCGCCACGACGACGGCGAGCATCGCATCGCGCGCTTCCCGACCCGCGCGCCCGAGGGTCAGGAACCCGGCGCGATACCGGCCGCCGACAACACCCGCGCGGCGACACCGTCGTAGTCGCCGTCGAGGTGGTGGTCGCCCGGCAGTTTCCCGACCCGCGCGGCGGCGGCCGGCAATCTCGGACACAGCGCGTCATCGTCGTCGGCGCCGTACAGACACAGCGTGCGCGCCGCCGGCATGCGCGCGATCTCCGGCGCGATCGGCAGGCCGCGGCCGCTGCTGCCGATCCAGTTGCTCAGATGGAACTCGTACTCGGCTTTTTCGCCGACCGAAATCAGGGTGGTCAGCGCGACCGCCTCGCGGGTCGGCGACGGCAAGCGGTTGTACGCCGCCGGCAAAACGTCGGCCCCTTGCGAGAAACCGATCAACAGCACCCGCGGTCGCCTCCAGTGCGCGCGGTAGTAGCCGACGATGCGGTCGAGGTCGGCGGCGAAGCCCTGCGGCGTGCGCGGGCTCCAGAAGTAGCGCAGCGAATCGACGCCGACCACCGGCACCCCGGCTTTCGCCAGGCGTTCGGCCACGCTCTGGTCGAAGCCGGCCCAGCCGCCGTCGCCGGAGACGAAGATCGCGAAGCTGTCGCGATGCACGCTGCCGCTCGCGGCGATCTCGGTCAGCGGCAAGCCCTTCAGATCGGCCGGCGGCGGCGGCGCGCTGACATGGCCTTGCGCACCGAGGCTGATCAAGGCCGCACGCAGGCCCGGCGTGGCATCGCCGCGGGCATCGCGGGCGAAACGGCGCGCCTGCGGAATTGCGGCGACGAACGCATCGCTCGCGGCTTTCGGGCACTGCGCGCCGCGGTCGTCCCGGCGCGCGGCGGCGACCAGCCAGGGCACGGACAGCGCCGAGGGCTGCAGCTGCGCCGAACGGCCGTCGCGCGCCGGCGCCAGCTTCAAGGCCTGGGACGGGCACACGGCGCGCGCCAGGGCCAGGCGCGGGCAGAAATCGACCGCGACCGCGCCGGCGAGCACGGTCGCGTCGCCCTGGGCGGCGATCGCATAGGCCAGGGCGGCGCCCTCGCCGTCGCCGAGCAACAGCGGCAGGCGGTAGGTCGGCAGACGGTAATAGGCCTGGACGAAGCGCGAGAAATTTTCGACGTCGCCGGAGGAGAACGCGCAGGCGCCGCCGTCCCGGCGCAGATCGCGTTCGAGCGCAGCGACCTCGACCGTCGCGACCATCGCACCGTCGGCGACCAGGGCGTCGATGCGCGCCTTGCGTTGCGCGGCGTCGAGGCCGTCGGCGAACCACAGCACGAAGCGGCGTGCCTCGCCGGCCGGCAGCCGCACCGGGATGTCCTGGAAGCGGCCGTGGGACACGCTGCGCGCGAGCCCGGGCTCGGCCGCGGCCGCCGGTGGCGCGGCCACCGCTGCGCAGTACGGCCCTGCGATCAGCAGCAGGAATAAGGCCCATCGGGCACGAATCGTTAAGGGCACGCGCTGCACCTCCTGGGATGCCTGGGCTTATACCATCGGGGTTGGATGGGGTTAGGTGCGTCCGCCGCAAGAGCAAATCCCTGCCCCTCTTCAATGGGAAGGGCGCCTGCAGGCGCCGACGGCGCTGGCCGAGGCGGCCCGGCGAGGTCTTCGGCTGTGCCGAGATGACGATCAGACGGCAGCGCTTTCTGTGACGGAGCCCGAGGTACCGTACCGTCCGGCCCGGCCCCGATCCGGCCCGAACCAGCAGGTCCGGGTTAGGCCGCTCCCCGCGGCGGCCTTACACTTGGCCGGATGCCCCTCACCGACTCCATTCCGCTGCCGAGGCTGGTGCTCAGCACCTGCCCCGACGAGGCCACCGCCGACGCCATCGCGCTGGCCCTGGTCGAGGAACGGCTCGCCGCCTGCGTGAGCCGTTGGCCGGGGGTGCGCTCGACTTATCGCTGGCAAGGCCGCATCGAACATGCGACCGAGGTCCAGTTGCTGATCAAGACCACCCCCGCCCTGGCCTCCGCGGTGCTCCAGCGGATCGCCGAGCTGCATCCGTATGAACTGCCGGAGGCGTTGGTGGTCGAAGTCGGCGACGGCCTCGACCCGTACCTGCGCTGGGTGGCCGAACAGACCCGAGACCGATGACTGACGACCTGCTTTCCGGCCGGCGCCCGCGCGCCGGCGCCGCCCTCGCCTACACCATCGCCTGCCTGGCCGCGCTGTTCGCCGCGCCGGCGCTCGCGGTCGACGAAAAAGACCTGCTGCCGGTCGACGAGGCCTTCGTGCTCGCGGCCGAGGCCGGCGGCGCCGACCGCATCGCGGTGTCGTGGAAGGTCGCGCCGGGCTATTACCTGTACAAGCACCGCATCTCGGTCAAGAGCGACGCCGGCTTCGCCGCGCAGGCGCTGCAGTTGCCGAAGGGCAAGGCTTACAAGGACGAGTTCTTCGGCGACGTCGAGACCTACCGCGACCGCGTCGTCGCCACCCTGCCCGGACAGGCCAAGGCCGGCAGCACCCGGCTCACCGTCAAATACCAGGGCTGCGCCGACGCCGGCATCTGCTATCCGCCGCAGACCCGCACCGTCAGCGTGGCGCTGGCAGCGCCCGCCGCGGCGATGGACCCGGCTCCCGCGGCCGCGCCGCTGGTGTCGTTCGGCCCGCGCGGCGGCGCCAATCCCTTGCTCGGCAGCAGCCCGCTCGGTGCGCCTACGGCCGCGAACGCCGGCACCGATGCCTTGCCGTTGCCGCCGGAGCAGGCCTTCGGTTTCGAGGCCATCGTCAGCGACGGCGACACCCTGCTGCTGCGCTTCACCCCGGCGCGCGGCTATTACCTGTACCGCGACAAGACCTCGCTGAAGACCGACCGGGCCGCGATCGCCGCCGGCAAGCCGCGGTGGCCGCGCGGCACCGCGCACCGCGACGAGCACTTCGGCGAGGTCACCGTGTTCTTCGACCAGATCGACGTGCCGCTGCCGCTGCTGCGCCAGCAGGCCGACGCCGCCACGCTGACCCTGACCGCGAACTTTCAGGGCTGCCAGACCGACGGCATCTGCTATCCGCCGATGACCCGCAAAGTGACTCTCGACCTGCCGCGCGGAACCGCGGCGACGAGCGCGCTCGTCGAGCCGAACGCAAGCACCGCTGCGGCCACCGACAGCGTCGCGGCCGGCGCAGCGCCGGCCAGCGCAGCCGCCTCGGCGCAGGCGAACGCCACGGTCGCGGCGACCTCCGACACTTCCGCCAGCGGTCTGGCGGCTACCGACCCGACGCCCGCGACCGGCGCGGCCAGCCTCGCCCCCGGCGACGACGCGCCTGCGCCCGCAACGAATCCCTCGGACTCGACCGCGCCGCAGGCCGAAGACAGCCTGCTCGCCGCCTCGCTCAAGGGCGCGAACCGCTACTGGGCGCTGCTGACCTTCTTCGGCTTCGGCCTGCTGCTCGCGTTCACGCCCTGCGTGTTGCCGATGGTGCCGATCCTGTCGGGCCTGATCGTCGGCCAGGGTCCGGGCCTCAGCGCGCGCCGCGCGTTCTCGCTGTCGTTGGTCTACGTGTTGGCGAGCGCGGTGGTGTTCACCCTCGCCGGCATCGTCGCCGGCCTGGCCGGCGCCAATCTGCAGATCGCCTTCCAGACGCCGTGGGTGATCGTGCTGTTCGCCCTGCTGTTCGTGGTGCTGTCGCTGTCGAGCTTCGGCCTGTACGAGTTGCAGCTGCCGCATGCGCTGCGCAGCCGCCTCAGCGAGGCCAGTAATCGCCAGCGCAGCGGCTCCTGGCTCGGCGTGGCCAGCATGGGCGCCTTGTCGGCGCTGATCGTCGGCCCCTGCGTCGCACCGCCGCTCGCCGCCGCCGTGCTCTACATCGGCCAGACCCGCGACCCGGTGTTCGGCGGCGCGGCCTTGTTCGCGCTCGCCATGGGCATGGGCGCGCCGCTGATCGCGTTCGGCGTCGCCGCCGGCAAGGGTCTGCCGACCACCGGCCCGTGGATGGTCGCGGTGCAGCGCGCGTTCGGCCTGATCTTCATCGGCATGGCGGTGTGGATGCTGTCGCGCATCCTGCCCGGCCCGGTCACCCTGGCGCTTTGGGGCGCGCTGTCGCTCGGCGCGGCGGTGATGATCGCGTTGTCGGTCGGCGGCAAGACGGTCGGCCAGGGCCCGCGTACTTTCGCCTGGCTGGCGACGCTGCTGCTCGGCCTGGCCGGCGCCTCCCAGGTGGTCGGCGCCCTCGCCGGCAGCGACGATCCGCTACAGCCGCTCGCCGGCCTGCGCGGCGGTCATGCCGCGCAAAGCACCGAGCTGCCGTTCCGCAAGATCAAGTCCGGCGCCGACCTCGACCGCGAGATCGCCGCCGCGCAGGCCTCCGGCCAGCCGCTGATGCTCGATTTCTATGCCGACTGGTGCGTGGCCTGCAAGGAGATGGAGAAGTACACCTTCCCCGAGCCGCAGGTGCACGAGGCGCTGAAGGGCTTCGTCCTGCTCAAGGTCGACGTGACCGCGAACGACGAGATCGACCAGGCGCTGATGAAGCGGCTGCAGATCATCGGCCCGCCGGCGACCCTGTACTTCGTCGCCGGCGCCGAACGCCGCGAGCTGCGCCTGTTCGGCTTCGAAAAAGCGCCGGCCTTCGCCGACCGCGCGCAACGCGCGCGCGCCGCGAACCGCTGAGGCCGCGGCGATGGCGATCTCCCCGACGGTCAAACTCGTGGCCCTGGCGCTCGGCGCGGGCGCGCTCGGCCTGCTCGCCGGGCAACTGCTCGGCGGGGACGGCTGGCTGATGCGCACCGACCTCGGCCAGCGCTTCCTGCAGGAACGCATGACCCGCAGCGCGCCCAAGCCGCCGGCCGACCTCGCGGTGGCGAGCCTGGGCCAGGCGATGCCGGCGCTGACCCTGCCCGGCCTCGACGGCCGGCCCTCGCAGCTGCCGCAGGCCTATGCCGGGCGGCCGATCCTGATCAATCTGTGGGCCAGCTGGTGCGGGCCCTGCATCAAGGAAATGCCCGAACTGAATCGCTACGCCAAGGCCCAGGGCGGCCAGGGCACGCAGGTGGTCGGCATCGCCCTCGACAACGCCGAGGACGTCGCCGCGTTCCTGCAGCGGGTGCCGGTGGATTACCCGATCCTGCTCGACGCGCCCGGCCCGCGCGACGCCGGGGTCCGCCTCGGCAACCTCAAGGGCGTGCTGCCGTATACGGTGCTGATCGGCGCCGACGGCAAGCTGGTCAAGCAACGCATCGGCCCGTTCGAGGACGGCGAGATCGAAGGCTGGGTCGACTGAACACGGTCCGGCTCGAAGGCCGCGGTAACACCACGCCCCCCCGGCGGCGGCAATCTCGACGAAAACCCGCCGATCGTCGGCCAGCCGCCCCGCCGCGCGTGGCCGGCACTGCCGATTCCGCTTACCGGTTACCGACTTGGCCGCGCGGGATCGTGCTCGAATGGGAGGCGCGGACCCCTGCGGATCTCGCGGTCCTTTGGCGAAATCGCCGCCCTGCCGGCAAATGCGCCGAACCGGTCACGAAAACACGGCGACGCCGGCGAACGTGCCGGCATTCTAGAGTCGCCACTCAAACAACCGCTTAAATCGCGGCAACTTCGCCGATTTGGCGGGCAACTTCTGGACAGCAGCCCGGGCTTCACGCAAACTGCCGCCCTTTGAAGGCAACCGTCCGGTCCCGATGGCCAAGCTCCTGGTCCTGCACGGCCCCAACCTCAATCTGCTCGGCACGCGCGAGCCGGAGGTCTACGGCCGCACCACCCTGGCCGAGATCGACGCCGGGCTGCGCGACCGCGCCCAGGCCGCCGGACATGTGCTGGACAGCCTGCAGTCGAACGCCGAGCACGTCCTGGTCGACCGCGTCCAGGCGGCGCGGACCGACGGCACGGCGATGATCCTGATCAATCCGGCCGCCTTCACCCATACCAGCGTCGCCCTGCGCGACGCCCTGGCCGCGGTGGCGATCCCGTTCATCGAGATCCACCTGTCCAACCCGCACACCCGCGAGCCGTTCCGCCACCACAGTTATTTCAGCGACCACGCCGTCGGCGTGGTCTGCGGCTTCGGCGCCGACAGCTACCGCTACGCGCTCGACGCCGCCATCAAGCGACTGGCGACCTGACACCCACCCAGCCCGGGCCGCGTTCGCGCGGGCCGCAACGACGATCCAACCAGAGGCCCGCTCCATGGACCTGCGCAAAATCAAGAAACTGATCGACCTGCTCGAGGAATCCAACCTCGCCGAGATCGAGATCAAGGAAGGCGAAGAATCCGTTCGCCTGGCCCGCACCCCGAAGGGCGGCTATGCCTACGCGCCGCCGCAGATGCAGGCCGCGCCCTACGCCGAGCAGCGCCCGGCCCCGGCCATGCCGATGCACTCGCCGACCGAGGCGGCCACCGGCGGCAGCGCCAAGCCCGGCAGCGACCTGCCCGACGGCCACGTCGTGCGCGCACCGATGGTCGGCACCTTCTACGCCTCGCCGGCTCCGGACAAGCCGTCCTTCGTCGCCGTCGGCCAGGCGGTCAAGGCCGGCGACACCCTCGGCATCATCGAGGCGATGAAGATGTTCAACCCGATCGAAGCCGACGTCTCCGGCACCGTGCTCAAGGTGATGGCCGAGAGCGGCCAGCCGATCGAGTTCGATCAGCCTTTGTTCGTCATTGGTTGACATGCGCGGGACTCGGGATTCGGGACACGGGACTCGGCCGCATCGCTGCGTCGGCGCCGCTTTCGCGGTCGATGCCGAAGCGATGGCGCCGGGCCCCCTTCGCGATCCGGCTTTGCGAGTCCCCAGTCCCGAGTCCCGAGTCCCGGAATCTCTATGCTCGATAAAGTAGTCATCGCCAACCGCGGCGAAATCGCGCTGCGCATCCTGCGCGCCTGCCACGCGCTGGGCATCCGCACGGTCGCGGTGCATTCCACCGTCGATCGCAATCTCAAGCACGTCGCCATGGCCGACGAGTCGGTCTGCATCGGGCCGGCGCCGTCGTCGGAGAGCTATCTCAACATGGCCTCGATCATCGCCGCGGCCGAAGTCACCGACGCCCAGGCGATCCACCCGGGCTACGGCTTTCTCAGCGAGAACGCCGACTTCGCCGAGCGCGTCGAGCAGTCCGGCTTCATCTTCATCGGTCCGCGCGCCGAGACCATCCGCCTGATGGGCGACAAGGTCGAGGCGATCCGCGCGATGAAGGAGGCCGGCGTGCCCTGCGTGCCCGGCAGCGGCGGCCCGCTCGGCGACGACAACGCCGCCAACATCAAGATCGCGCGCGAGATCGGCTACCCGATCATCGTCAAGGCCGCCGGCGGCGGCGGCGGTCGCGGCATGCGCGTGGTGCATACCGAGGCCCACCTCAACGCCGCGATCCAGACCACCAAGTCCGAGGCCAAGGCCGCGTTCGGCAACGACATGGTCTACATGGAGAAGTTCCTCGAGAACCCGCGCCATGTCGAGATCCAGGTTCTCGCCGACGGCCAGGGCAACGCGATCCACCTGGGCGAGCGCGACTGCTCGATGCAGCGCCGCCACCAGAAGGTGGTCGAGGAAGCGCCGGCGCCGGGCATCACCGCCGAACAGCGCGCCGAAATCGGCAAGGTCTGCGTCGAGGCCTGCATCCGCATCGGCTACCGCGGCGCCGGCACGTTCGAGTTCCTGTACGAGAACGGTCGCTTCTACTTCATCGAAATGAACACCCGCATCCAGGTCGAACACCCGGTCACCGAGCTGGTCACCGGCATCGACCTGGTGCGCGAGCAACTGATGATCGCGGCGGGCCGCAAGCTGTCGATCAAGCAGAGCGACATCGTCCTGGAAGGCCACGCGATCGAGTGCCGGATCAACGCCGAGGACCCGGAAACCTTCATGCCCTGCCCGGGCCTGATCCAGCATTTCCATGCGCCCGGCGGCCCCGGCGTGCGCGTCGACAGCCACATCTACGAAGGCTATCGCGTGCCGCCGAACTACGACTCGATGATCGGCAAGCTGATCGTGCACGGTCCCGACCGCGACACCGCGATCGCGCGCATGCGCGTGGCGCTCAGCGAGATGGTCGTCGACGGCATCAAGACCAACATCCCGCTGCAGCAGCGGATCCTGTCGGACGCCGGTTTCCAGCAGGGCGGGATGAACATCCACTACCTGGAAAAGCGCCTCAAGGAACAGAAGGAAAAGACGATCTCGATCGTCTGAGCCGGCGCCCGCGGCGAGCGCGCCGCGTCGAAAACTTCCGCGCAAAAAAACGGCCCGCGTCATCGACGCGGGCCGTTTGATTTTTGGCGGCTCGCCGGCGCGGTCGCGCCGCAGCAGCGGCCTGAGCCGCGAGGCCGCCGTCGGCGGTCGCGGCTCAGGCCGCCCCTACGGCCAGCGGTCCTTCGCCGGTGCGCCGTCCGGCCTCACCGCAGTACCGGTTCGACCCAGGAGGTCATCGCCTGCACGTCGGCTTCGGTGAGCTCGGCCGACGAGGACGCCGGCAACAGCGCCGGGCCCTTGCCCGAGGTGCCCGAACTGCCCGACGACTTTTTGCCCGACCCTTGCACCTGGGTGCCCGGAATCGGCTGCACGCCGCCGGCCGTCGATGGACTGACCACCATCACGTACTCGCTCGAACCGTCCGGCCAGACCACCTTGAAGGTGCTGCCGGGCGGCAGGGTCGAGAAGGGCGCGCCGCTCTGGGCGCGGTAGACGGCCGCGATCTGGGCCGCACTCAGCGAACGCAATTCGGTCTTCGAATCCGTCGAGGTCGCCGCCACCTGTCCCAGGTCGCGATAGTCCTCGCCGAACACGTCGATCATCACGCCGGCTGCGCCGACCGAATACGCGCTGAGCAGCAATGCCCAGAAACCGATCTTGGCCGTATTTATGAAGTGCTCGCGTTTCATTGCACCGTCCTCTGTTCGCCGACCAGCGAATCGACCATTTCTTCCACCACATCCGCCCCCTGACGCGGGATCGCCGCGTCGTATACGAAACTCGCAAAATCCTGTTTGGCGTCTTGCGAGCAAATTCCGCCATTGGCGCAGTACGACGTCATCAACGAACCCTTGGAACTGCAATCCTGCCCGAGCTCGCATGCCGCCAACTGCCAAGCCAGTTCCGCGAATTGAGTGCCGGCCACGCGCATGTCGCCCCAGCGGCGGCCGTTGGCGGCGACGCCCATGCCGGGCGACAACGCCGAATAGGCTTCCGGGTCCTTCGAGCGCTGCACCCGATCGACCAGGTTGAGCCGGTATTCCTCGGTCTTCTCCAGCGGCTTGCCGGCAGCCAGCAGCGAGGCCTCGGCCGCGAGGCTGCCCGACTGCGCGGCCTCGACCCGCTTGAGGAAGATCATCTGGTAGCTCAGGTTGTCGCTCGGCGCGAAACGCGCGCAGCGCGAGCTGACTCGGTTGCGCGCCTCGGTCATCGTCGCGGCGCCGCGCAGCTTCATGCTCTCGATCGTGCGCGTGTCGTTGCCGTAGTCGGCCGGCGCGTTGGCGTAGTTCGAGCAATAGTCGTAGACCCGGCTCAGCAGCCAGATCGCCTCGGGCTCGCCGGCGTCGGCGCGCGAACGGATCGACTGCGCATACGAATACAGGTCCGGCGCCTGCTCGAACTGCACCCGCAGCGGCGACGGCGCGACCGCACCGCGAGGCAGGGTTTTCTTTTCCGCCACCGGCACCGAATCGTCGCGCGAGGCGTCGGCCTGGCCGCGCGCCACCGGCTGCGGACCGGCGTTGAACCGGACCGGCACGCTCTCGACCGATACGACCGGTTCGCCGCTGTTGCGCCGGCCGGCATAGACGAAGGCCGCGGCGAGCAAGGCTACGCCCATGATCGCGATCAGCGAACGTCCGGACACGCGCGCACCGGCCGGCTTCCCGCCAGGGCCTGGCTTGCAACCGGAAGGGTAGGCATCGGACATCAAGACCGTTTCTCTGAGCCTCTACGCTGCTTGCACGAACCGGACGAAGCGCGGATGCCGGGCGGGACGCAGCGCCCGCGGGCGCCGCTCGGTCCGCCGGCCGGCCGGTGAGGGCCGGGATGGGCATTGGACCGGCATGAACCGTGTTTCGTCGAGATGCCGATAGTAAGTCAAGCGCCGCAACGATGTCCGCACCACCCTGAACCGTGATGGATCTCCAACTTCAGCGAGACGGCGTATCAGCTACCTGAGGCGGGCCCGGGAGGGGCCGCGGCCGCCTGCGCCGCGCAAGTCACTTCGCTGCCGACGACCGAGGGCCAATAGGTCTTGCCCTCGTCCTCGCCGTGCTCGCCGGCGGTGGTGACCGCCAGGCCGTCGCCGGCGCCGTTGGCGTATTCGAAACTGCAATAGCCCTGGCCGGTGCCGGCGCAGTCGACGACCTCGGGATAACCGGCCTCGATCAGGCCAACCAGAAAACGCTCGGCGCCCTCTTCGCGCTCGGGCCGCACGCCGCGCCAGCCGGCGGCGAGCAATTTCGCCCGCGCCTGCGGCAGGGCCAGGCCCTCGATCCGCGGCACCGTCGCCGCGCCGGCGCAGTAAGCGTCCGATTCCGGCAGGGCGGCGAGTTCCAGGCCGGCGGCGGTCGCGAGCACTCGCGTACGCGCGATCCGCCATTCGCCGACCCGCAGTTCGCTGCCGGCCTGCCCGGTCGCATCCGCGCGGTGCTCGAACACGCCCTGGACACCACTATCGAAGCGGGCACTATCGAAGCGGGCACTATCGAAGCGGCCGCTGTCGGAGCCGGCGCTGTCGGAGCCGGCCTCGTCGGCCTGGAGGTCGCGTAATTGCGCCACCGCCCGGCCTTCGCGGAAGAACAGCACCCGTGCGGCCGGGAACATGCAGCCGAAGCCGGCCACCCGGGTCGCGCGCGGCGCCACCCCGACCACGCGGTAATCCTTCCAGGCCAGGTCGGCGAGAAGGGTCCAGCCGGCCGCGACCGCGGCCCGCCCTTCGCTCGACTTCGCGTCCTCGGCGCAGTCCGAGGCGCTGCCGCCGTCGGCCTGCGCCGGGCTCGGCGCGACATGACGGGGCAGCTCGGTCACCGCCTCCAGGCGCAGTTGCTCGACCTGGCCTTTGGCGCCGAGTGGGGCGGCATCCACCTGGGTGGCGCCGACCCGGGCCGCGTTTGCGCGGGGCGCATCGACCTGTCCAGCTGTGGTCTGGCTGGCGCCCGGCCGAGGGGCACCGACCTCGGCGGTGCCGTCGCAAGCCGCGCAGGCTGCCAGGGCGAGCGATCCGAGCAGGATCCAGGCCCGCGATGACCTGCGCGGGACGGTGGCGATAAGTGCGGCGGCCTGCGGTTCCATGGCGTCGAGCTCCCGAGAAGAGGCCGCACGCTATCTGATCGCCGCAAAACGGGTCAATAATGACCGCCGTTTTCGCCCCTCGCGGTAGCCGATGCCCTTTCTCGAACTGACCCTGCGCTGCAGCGAAGCCGAACAACCGCGCTACGAAGCCGCGCTCGACGATGTCGGCTCGCTGGCGGTGACGATGCTCGACGCCGATGCCGACACCGGCAACGAACACGCGATCCTCGAGCCCGGCGTCGGCGAAACCCCGTTGTGGCAGTCGATCGTGCTCAGCGCATTGTTTCCGCACGACGCCGACGCGCTGATAATCCTGGCCGCGCTGGAGTCCTTCGACCCGGGCCTGGAATGGACCCAGGTGCGGTTCCGCCAGGTCGAGGACCAGGATTGGGAACGCGCCTGGATGGATCAGTACGAGCCGCTGCAGTTCGGCCGCCGCACCTGGATCGTGCCGTGGAATCGCGAACTGCCGGCGGGCGCCGATGCGGACGATGCGGCGGTGGTGCGCCTCGACCCGGGCCTGGCGTTCGGCTCCGGCACTCACCCGACGACCTCGCTGTGCCTGCAATGGCTCGACGCGCTCGCCGACGAAGGCGCGCTCGCCGATGCCACCGTGCTCGACTTCGGTTGCGGCTCGGGCATCCTCGCCCTCGCCGCGCTCAAGCTCGGCGCCGCGCATGCAGTCGGCGTCGACAACGATCCGCAGGCGGTCATCGCCACCCACGACAACGCCGAACGCAACGACGTGGCCGCACGCATCGAAGTGCATTTGCCGCAGGACGAACCGGCCGCGACCTATCCGGTGGTGGTCGCCAACATCCTCGCCTCGGCGCTGGTCGCCCTGGCCGAC
Organism: Lysobacter sp. 1R34A; assembly: GCF_051217035.1. NCBI lineage: Bacteria > Pseudomonadati > Pseudomonadota > Gammaproteobacteria > Lysobacterales > Lysobacteraceae > Lysobacter > Lysobacter sp. 1R34A. Next base: position 6,330 of record NZ_JBPKJP010000057.1, on the reverse strand, counting down.
ACCCTCGCCGCGCGCGTCGCGCCGGGCGGACGCATCGCGCTGTCGGGCATCCTCGCCGGCCAGGAAGACGACGTGCTCGCTCGCTACGCCGCCGACTTCGAGGAGCTGCGCGCCGACCGTCTCGAAGACTGGATGCGCGTCACAGGCGTACGCCGGCGCTGAGCGCGACGGCATGATTGAATACTGAAATGTTCGCTGCCTGCCCTCATTGCGGATACCTCGTCGCCTTGATCGTCGCCAAGGACGGTCCGACCCGGGCCTGCCCGCGTTGCGGCGGCGACCTGGCGGCCGAGCCGGCGCCTGCGGAGTCGAGCGCAGTTGAGCCGGTCTCCACAGACGCGTCGCTGGGACCGGCCTCGGCAGAAGCGGCCTCGATAGAAGCCGCCGCACCCGCATCGGACGCGGCGGCTTCGGCAGAAGCGGCGGCGAGCGAGGCAGCGAACGCGCCGGCCGCGGCCGACACCTCCGACCCTGCGACGACGCAGGCGGGGGTCACCGCGGCACCGGTCGAGGCCGGCGACGGCCGCCACGACCAGGCCGGGCCTCTTGCCGCCTCGTCCGAGCCGGCGACGCCCGGCGCGCAAGACGCCGCCGACAACGCCGACAACGCCCTACTCGTGACCGCCCCGGGCGCCGCGCTGGCGCCGCTCAGCGCCGTCGCCGATGCGGCGGTGCCCAAGCGCGCGGTGCGCAAGCGGGCCGGCAAATCCGAAACCGCGGTGGCCAATGCGCGCCTCGCGCCGAGCTTCGTGCGCAGCCGCGCCCGAGCCGCGGCGCCGGCCGTGCGCCGGCACTGGAGCGGTCCCGCCGCGGCGATCGCGCTGGGGTTGCTGTTGGCCCTGCAACTGCTGCTTGCACAGCGCGACGAACTCGCCGCCGACGCGCGCTGGCGCCCGGTGGTGGGCGCCTTGTGCGGCGCGCTGCCGTGCGCGATCCCGGCGTGGCGCGAACCCGCCGCGCTGACCATGCTCAACCGCAACGTGCTGCCGGTCGCAGACCGCGCCGGCGTGTTGCGGGTATCGGCCAGTTTCCGCAACGATGCGCGCTGGGCGCAGCCCTGGCCGACCCTGGTGCTGAGCCTGGAAGACGTCGATGGCCGCCGCGTCGGCCAACGCGCGTTCTTTCCAGAGGACTACCGCAAGGGGTACAGGGAAGGCGAGCTGATCGCGCCGGGGCAGAGCGCCGCGGTGCAGTTCGACGTGCTCGAACCGGCGCCGCGCGTAGTCGCGTTCACGTTCGATTTCCGTTGAAATATCGCACCGTCGCGTTGTCTACCGCGACTCCCGCGCGCTAGACTCCCCCTCCCGTCGGCGATGCGCTGCAAGCGTATCGGGTCGCCCCCGGCGGAAGTCACTTGCCACGGGGATGCACTTGAACGCTCTCAACGACCGCAACGAAGCCGCCCGCTCCGGACCTCGCGTTCCGCTGCGCGACCACGTCGCGACTTCGATCCGTCGTTACCTGGGCGACTTGAACGGCAGCGGCACCGAGAACCTCTACGAGATCGCCCTGCGCGAACTCGAAATCCCCTTGTTCGCCGAGGTCCTGCAGCACTGCGACGGCAACCAGAGCCGCGCCGCGGCCATGCTCGGCATTCATCGGGCGACCCTGCGCAAGAAGCTGCGCGAGTACGGGCTAGAGTAAGCGTCCGCTGCGTTGCGTTCGCCTTACGCGCGCAAATTCAATGCCGCAACCCCTGTAGGAACGGCGTAAGCCGCGACAGCGAAGGTGACGAATACCACGTCGTTTCGAGGACCCGTTTTTTTAGGGTGTTTTCGATTGTCCGGACTTCGAGGATTGCGCGTGCGTGCCGACGAATCCGCACCGGGGTGGGAGCGGCGCGAGCCGCGACAGGCGAAGGGGACGGATACCGCGCGGGCGTGGGGGGCTACGACTCTACGAGTTGTTTCCGATTGTCCGGACTTCGAGGATTGCGCTTGCGTACACCGCTGCGGTTGGCCGGGCGTGTGACCGGACCAGCGCGCACGCGCGCTGATCGGTCCGGTCACACCCACCAATATCTGATCAGATGAAAGAAGACCGGGGCGGCGAAGCAGACCGAATCGAGGCGGTCGAGGACGCCGCCGTGGCCTTCGATCATGTGACCCCAATCCTTGATGCCGCGATCGCGCTTGATCGCCGACATCACCAGCCCGCCGTAGAAGCCCATCAGGTTGATGACCAGGGCCAGCGCCGCCGCCTGCCAAGGGGTGAACGGGGTGATCCACCACAACGCCGCGCCGAGCGCGGTCGCCGAGGCGACGCCGCCGACGAAGCCTTCGACGGTTTTCGACGGCGACAACTTCGGCGCGATCAGCCGCTTGCCGCACAGCTTGCCCCAGACGTACTGCAGCACGTCCGAGGACTGCACCACGATCACCAGGAACGCGATCAGCAACAGGTTGCGTCCCTCGTAACCGGGGATGCGCAGGTTGATCAGCGCCGGCACGTGCGAGATGCAGAACACGCAGATCATCAGGCCCCACTGCACTTTCGCCGTGCGCTCCAGATACCGCGTGGTGTCGCCGCCGACCGTCGCCAGGATCGGCAACAGCAGGAAGGCATAGACCGGAATCAGCAAGGTGTACAGGCCGTACCAGTCGGTGTAGACCAACCAGTACTGCAGCGGCAAGGCGAGATAGAACGCAGCGACCAAGGCGTAGTAATCGCTGCGCCGGGTGGGAGTCAGGGTGATGAATTCGCGCAAGGCGAACAGCGACACCAGCGCGAACAAGACGATCATGCCGACCCGGCCGACCACGAACGCCAGCCCGACCACCAGAGCCATCACCCACCAGGCGCGGATGCGCGCGACCAGGTTGGCGATCACTGCGCTGGGCCGCTCGCGGGTGCGCCAGCGCAGGTACTCGGCGATCGCGGTCGCGACCAGCAACACCGCAGCCACGCCGATGAACAACAGCAACGAATGCGGCAGGCCGCGCAGCAGCTCGATCATGTGCACGCTCCCTGGTTGCCGCGATCGTGCGCATGGGCGTGGCCCGACAAAGCCAGCAAAGCGTCGCGCGCACGCTCGAGGAACTGTTGCTTGTCCTCGTCCGGCCCGAGCCGCAAGGTCTCGCCGAAGGTCGCGGTGCACAGCAGCGGCAACGGCAGCACCTTGCCCTTCGGCATCACCCGCGCCAGGTTGTCGATCCACACCGGCACGAATTCGAGCTCGGGCCGCCGGTGCGCCAGGTGATACAGGCCGCTCTTGAACGGCAACAGCGGCTCGTCGCTCTGGTTGCGCGTGCCCTCCGGAAACAGGATCAGCGAGCAGCCCTCGTCGACCGCCTCGCACAAGGTCTCGATCGCATCGCGCTTGCGCTGCGCCGGGTCGCGCTCGATCAGCACGCCGTTGAAGACTTCGCGGATCAGATAACGGCGCAGCGCATCGCGCTGCCAGTAATCGGCGCCCGCCACCGGCCGCACCTCGCGCCGCAGGGCCGGCGGCAGCGCCGACCAGATCATCACGAAATCGCCGTGGCTGACGTGGTTGCCGTAATAGACCCGGTGATCGGACGACGGCGCGCAACGCCACAACGCGCGCGCGCCGGTCAGCAGCCGGATCGCGCCGCTGAAACCACTGGCCAGCCAATGCGAAATCATCGCGCCTCCAGCTCGCGCACGATCGCGCGCAGGCGCTGGGCGATGGTCCAGGCGGCGCCGAGGATCACCGCGGCGAGGGCCGCCAGCAACATCCAGGCGACCACCGCGGCATGCCCCAGGGCCAGGCCGATCGACGCGAGCACCGCGGCGACGGCGGTGGCGATCATGCGGGTGCGCCGCGGCATCGGGCCCTCGTCGTGTTCGCGCAGGCCGCAGGCCATGCCCAGCACGCGCACATAGGCGGTGCCGGACGCGAGCAGCGACGCCGCCCAGCCGAGGTCGGACGCCCACGCCATCCACGGCGTCAGGCCGTAGCCGACGCCGAGGAACACCAGCGCGTCGGCGAGCCGGTCCGGCGCGTCGCTGTAGACCTCGCCGGCCTTGCCGACCATGCCGCCGCGGCGCGCCAGCAAACCGTCGAGCCGGTTGCACAGCAGACGGCCGACCAGGCACAGCGCCGCGAACAACAGCAGAACCGCGCCGTAATGCGGCGGGTCGCGCAGGGCGAAGAAGAACGACAGCCCGGCCAGCGCGGACAGGCCGATCGCGAACAGGGAAATGCCGTTGGGCGTGGCGCCGCGCGCGCGCAGGCGCGCGGCCAGGGCCAGCCGCCAGTCGCGCGGCGTGGCGCCGGGCCGGTTGGAGCCGGCCTGGTTGGGGCCGGCCTGGTTGGAGCCGGTCTGGTTGGAGCCGGTCTGGTTGGAACCGGTTGGCTCAGTGCCGGGTTGTTCGGAACCGGGTCGTGTCGTCATCGCTGTGCTCCGTTCAATCGCCACCTCCGCCACAACCGCCGCAACCGCCACCGCCGCCGTCTCCGCCGTCGCCGCCGCTGGAACCGCTGCCCGAGTCGCTGGAATTCGACACCGGCGTGCGCAGCGTGTGGTAGTCGGCCAGCGGCGTATCGATCAGCGCCATGGTGCCGGCCAGCGCGACACGCTCGGCCAGATCGTCGGAGCGGCGGGTCTTGATGGTCGCGTCCTGCAGCGCGCGGTCGCCGGCGCGGGTGCGGCGCTGCGCGGTGCACAGCTGCACCAGCACCATCAAGCCGGCCAAGGCGGTCAACACCGCCAGGAACCCGACCGGCCGCCCGCGGGCTTCGCCGATCGATATCTTGGTCACGCCGAGGACGACGACCGCGTACATCGGCAGCGCCGCGGCCAGGCGGCCGCGCCAACGCTGCTTCTCGCTGAGCCACCAGCCTTTGCTCCGCATCGGTTCGGCCAGGCGCGCGTAATGCGCCCGCAGCGCCGGCATCGCCTCGGCGAGCTGCTGGGTGCGCTGCACGATCTTCGACAGGTCCAGCAACCGCGACGGCAGGCCGGCCGCGCCGGCGCTCGCGCGCAGCCACACCGGCGAACGCGACGAGGCCGCGCTCGCCGCCTCGCCGGGATAATCCAGCCGGATCGCATCGCGGGTAAGCAGTTCGACCAGCGCCACATCGGCGGCGCGCTCGGCGCCGCCGGCCAGGAAGCCGAGTTCGATCGGATCGGCCGGCGCCTCCGCGCTCGGGACGTCGCGGCCGCGCAACGCGCGCTGCACCGCGTTACCGGCGCTGTAGGTCCAGCCGATCAGCGCGAAATACAGCGCCAGGAACCAGCCGCCGCGCCACTCCAGCGGATCGAACGTGCCGTTGCCGCCGGCGCCGAGCACGAAGATCGCGGCCAACAGCCCGCTCCAGCCCCACCACCACGGGCCGAGCCCCTTCGGCTCGAACAACCACGGCGAGTTGACCCGGGTCAGCGGCAACCACACCGACTCGTCCGCGGTAAGCCGCGCCGGCTGGGCTTCTGCCGCCCAGAACCGCGGCGGCGGATCGCCGAAATAGCGCCGGTAGCTGTCGATGGTGTCGAGGTACTGGCGGCGATGGCGCTCGTCTTCGGACAGCCCGCCGAGCGAAGGCGAATGATGCAGGGCCTGTTCGAGCGCCTCGGGACAGAACCTCAGCCAGTAGTCGCGGGTGTCGGTCATATGGGTATGCCAGACCCGGTCGACGATTTCGCTCGGGGTGACCGCATGGCCGGCGCCGACGGCCAGGAAACAGAATCGCCGGTACTCCTCGATCGCCTCCTGCGCGGTTTCGCGGCTCGACTGGCAGGCATGCGCCACGCGCTCGACGAAGGCCTCGTGTCGCTCGCCGCCGAAGCGGTAATCGCTCAAGCGCTGCCACAGAGCTTGGCGTTGAGGCGTCCAGATATCGTGCTCGTCCAAGGAAACTCCGTTCATGCCCACATTCGCTGACAAGCCCAGGCCAGGGCCGCCGTCTGCAGCACCAGGCTGAGCGCCTGGCGCACCATCAGAGCACGCGCACCGCGCCAGCGCGACGGCCAGTCGCGGCCGTCGCGACCGGGCTTGAGCAAGCCCAGCGCGAGCAGGCTCGCATCGAGTCGCCGCGCCGCACGCGCACTGTCCTCGTCCTCGGACGCGGCCTGGAACAATCGCGCGTCGAAGTCCACCCGCAGCGCGTAATAGCACTGCAGCACGCCGGCGCCGAGGCTCAGCGCGAGAGGCCATGCCCGCACGGAAACGTTCGGCAGCACCACCGCGAGCAGCGCCGCGGCCAGCAACAGCAGCGACAGCGCGCGCAGCTGCCGGCCCTGCGCCAGCAGCGCGGCCATCGCGCGCAGGTCGAACGAGGTGGCGACCGGCGCGGTCATGCCGCCTGCTCCCGCGGCACCGCGTCGGCGACGGCTGCGCTGCCGAGCACGGCCTCCAGCGCGCGCCGAT
>NZ_JBPKJP010000056.1:0-28628 GCF_051217035.1 Lysobacter sp. 1R34A | reverse complement strand
GGCTGCGCCGCGCCGATGCCCGGCATCGCGCGGCACGGCCGGCACCGCGGTGCCGCCGCAGTCGCCGGGCCGGTCGTTCAGACCGGGGCGAAGCCCTTGGTGGTCTTCTTTTCGTTCTTTTCGGCGCGCTTTTCCTTCATGGTCTTGGCCGGTTTCTTCTTGGTTTCCTTCTTGCGGTCCATGCCCTTGCTCATGATCTCGTCCTCGTTCGATGGCGGCGCGCCGCAGCGGATGGCGGGCGCCCGTAGCCAAGTATGCGCCGCCTGACGCAACCGCGCCTGGGTCGGCCAGCCGCCTCCCTCACGGCTGAGCCGGGCCCGGTCAGCCCGGCATGCCAGGTCAGGCTCGCCAAGGCCGGCCTGCCGATTGGCCCGCCGCGCCCGGTAGAATGGTCGGATGCCCCTGATTACCGTACAGAACGCCGACTACAGCGTCGGCGGCCCGCTCCTGCTCGAAAACGTCGAACTGTCCATCGAACCGGGCGAACGCATCGCCCTGATCGGTCGCAACGGCGCGGGCAAGTCCACTCTCATGAAACTGCTGGCCGGCGAGCTGCAGCCCGACGACGGCGAAATCCGCCGCGAATCCGGCGTGCGCGTCGCCCGGCTCGAACAGGAAGTGCCGCCCGGCGCCAGCGGCACGGTGTTCGACGTGGTCGCCGACGGCCTCGGCGAGCTCGGCCACTGGCTGGCCGAATACCACCACCTCAGCCACGCCGAACCCTTCGACGGCGACGCCCTGGCCGACGTGCAGACTAAGATCGAGGCCGCCAACGGCTGGGGCCTGGACCAGCGCGTCACCGAAACCCTCGACCGCCTCGGCCTGGACGGCGAAGCCGCGTTCTCGGGCCTGTCCGGCGGCATGAAGCGGCGCGTGCTGCTGGCGCGCGCGCTGGTGTCGGCGCCCGACCTGCTGCTGCTCGACGAACCGACCAACCACCTCGACATCGAAGCCATCGACTGGCTCGAACAATTCCTCAAGTCCTGGCAGGGCGCGCTGCTGTTCGTCACCCACGACCGCCGCTTCCTGCGTGCGCTCGCCACCCGCATCGTCGAGATCGACCGCGGCCAGGTCACCAGCTGGCCCGGCGACTGGGACAACTACGTGCGCCGGCGCGAAGAGCGCCTCAACGCCGAGGCCCAGGAAAACGCCCGCTTCGACAAGCTGCTGGCGCAGGAAGAAGTGTGGATCCGCCAGGGCATCAAGGCCCGCCGTACCCGCGACGAAGGCCGCGTGCGCCGGCTCAAAGCGATGCGTAACGAACGCCAGGCCCGCCGCGACACCGTCGGCAACGTGCGCATGGACTTCGCCCAGGCCGAGTCCTCCGGACGCAAGGTCATCGAGGCCAAGGACGTCAATTTCGATTACGGCGGCAAGCCTTTGCTGCGCGATCTGTCGACCACGATCTTCCGCGGCGACCGGATCGGCCTGATCGGCCCCAACGGCAGCGGTAAGACCACCCTGCTCAAGACCCTGCTCGGCGACCTCAAGCCGCACAGCGGCGAAGTGCGCGAGGGCAGCAAGCTGCAGGTCGCCTATTTCGACCAGTACCGCGCCACTTTGCGCGAGGACTGGAACGCGATCGAGAACGTGGCCGAAGGCCGCGAATACGTCGAAGTCGGCGGCAAGCAGAAACACATCATCGGCTACCTGCAGGACTTCTTGTTCACCCCGGAGCGTGCGCGCGCGCCGATCACCCGCCTGTCCGGCGGCGAGCGCAACCGCCTGCTGCTGGCCAAACTGTTCGCGCAGCCGTCCAACCTGCTGGTGATGGACGAGCCGACCAACGACCTCGATGTCGAGACCTTGGAACTGCTGGAAGAATTGCTCGGCGATTACACCGGCACCTTGCTGCTGGTCAGCCACGACCGCGATTTCCTCGACAACGTCGTGACCTCGACCCTGGTCATGGAGGGCGACGGCCGGGTCGGCGAATACGTCGGTGGCTATAGCGACTGGGTGCGCCAGCGCGCCAACGCCGTAGCGAGGAGCGTCGCCGGCAAGGCCGCGGCGGCGAAGCCGGAGGCCGAAACGGCCGCACCGGTCGTGGCCAAGCGCAAGCTGAGCTACAAGGACGCGCGCGAACTGGAACAATTGCCGGCGAAGATCGAGGCTCTGGAAACGCGTTTGGCCGAACTCACCGCGCAGATGAACCAGCCGTCCTTCTACCAGCGCGACGCCGCCGCGATCAACGCCCACAACGCGACCCTCGCCGAGACCCAGGCCACCCTAGATGCGGCTTACGCGCGCTGGGCGGAACTGGACGGCTGAGAGGCCTGGGGGCAGTCAGCGGACCGAGGACTCGGTCCGTGCTGCCCCGTTGCTTTGCTGCAAGCGATCGAGAGGCGTTCGATCAACAGCGCGACAGGCGACCCGCCGAAGCGCGGCAACTACCGGACGTACGACGGCGAAGCGCTCGCCTGAGGTAAGCAGGTTCCTGTCCGGGCCGGCAGGAGGGTTTATCGATGTCGGGGGGGGGCTATCGCCGTACCAGCGGGCCATTTAGCCGAGGCCATGCGACAGTGGTCGCCGGATCATTCCGCTTCCGATTCGCGTAGTTCCGCACCGGCTTTTTCTGCTTCGCGTGCGATCCAGTCATGAAACGCGCCGATGCGGGCTTCCTGCCGCCGGTCCTTGCGGCACACGATCCAGTACGAATACGGATCCGGAATGCCGAGAGCGAACGGTTTGGCGAGGCGGCCGCTGCGCACCGCATCGTGCACGAGCACGGCCGGGGCGAGCGCGACGCCGCGTCCCGCCATCGCGGCTTCTATCGCGAGTTGGGTGCTGTCGAAGAGTGGGCCGCGCTCCAGCAGACGGGTCGCCTCGGTCGCGGTCAGGCCAGCCGCGGCCAGCCAGGCCGGCCAATCGGGTCGGCCGGCGAGGCCGGCACCGAGCGGCGGCGCTGTCCGCAGCAACGCGTGACGAGCCAACGCCTGCGGCGAATCGAGGCTGCCGCTGGCGAGCAAGGACGGCGCACACACCGGGAATACCTCGCCCGAAGGCCACAGCCTGGCCGCATCCAGTGCTTCGCCGTAGGGGCCGGGGCCGTAGCGCAGCGCGATATCGATGCTCGCGTCGCGCGCCAGATCGACCACCGTGCTGTCGGCCGCGAGCCGGATCTCGATCGCCGGATACAGGGCCTGGAAACGATGCAGCCGCGGCGCCAGCCACATCGCGGCGAACGAGGCCGCGGCGCTGATGCTCAAGGTCGCAGGGCCCGCGCTGAGCCCGTCGAGCTTCAACTCGTCCAGTGTTCGGCCGATGTCCTTGAAAGCCCGCTGCGTGGTGGCGGCCAAGCGCTCGCCGGCGCCGGTCAGCCGCACCGAGCGGTATAGCCGATCGAACAGGTTGGCTCCGAGATACGCTTCCAGCGCCTTGATCTGATGGCTGATCGCCGCCGGCGTCACGGAGATTTCCTCGGCCGCCGCTTTCAGGCTCCCCAGGCGGGACGCCGCCTCGAAGGCGCGAATGGCGGCGAGCGGCAGGTTAGGAAGCGGGGCGCGGGGTTTCATTCGCTGCAGTCTTCGAGTTAGCCCAACTAACTTTAGTCCGAAAAAAGATCGTTTGGCGGGCGAGCTTGGTCCAGGCACCCTGGGTACCGGATTCGCAGTCCTGTCCCTTCACCCATTCGGGAGCGCCATGAGCCACCTCAATTTTGCCGTCATCGACGTATTCGCGCAGAGCCCCTTGAGCGGCAATCCCCTGGCCATCGTCAGCGGCGGCGACGATCTGCCGGACGACGTGCTACGTGCGGTGGCTCGGGAGTTCAACCAGGCGGAAACGACGTTCGTGCTCGATCCGGTCGCGGCCGATGCGGACCGCAAGCTGCGTTCGTTCACTGCCAGCGGCGCGGAGGTGTTCGGCGCGGGCCACAACGCCCTGGGCGCATGGCTGTGGCTGGCCGAAACCGGCCAGCTCGGCGAACTGCGCGAGGAGAAAGAATTCCGGCAGGAGATCGGGCCGGCGGTGCTGCCGGTGCGCATCAAGCTGGAAGGCGGACGCGCCAGCGCCGTCATGACCCAGGGCCGGCCGGAGTTCCTCGCCAAAGCGCAGGACCTGGACGGGCTCGCAGCGGCGCTCGGGCTCGATCCGCAAGATATTTGCGAGCCTTCGCCGCAGGTGGTGACCACCGGAGCGGAGCACTTGCTCGTGGCCGTGCGTAAACGCACGGACGTGGACAAGGCGCGTCCCGATTCGCAGCGCCTGCTGGCCCAGCTGCGCCAGGCCGGTGCCGAAGGCTGCTACCTGTTCTCGACGCAGGCGCATGCCGACGGCGTCACTGCGTACGCGCGGTTCTTCAACCCTACCGTAGGCCTGTGGGAGGACTCCGCGACCGGCACCGCAGCCGGACCGTTGGCGGCCTTCCTCGACGCTCATGGGCTGGTAGGAGCCGAGCGGTCGATCGTCATCGAGCAGGGCCGGTCCATGGGCCGGCCGAGCAGGCTCAACGTCGATCTTCGCGATGGCGTGAAGCTTTCCGGCAGCGGCGTAATCGTAATGGCGGGCACTCTGTTCCTTTAGCCTTATGGGCGATCCCGCAGCCGTCCGTGCCCGGTGATGAGTGGGCCGCCGCAGCCCCCGACTTTCGTCGCTTGCGCCGGCCGGAACGGCGGTTCCTAATCCCCTCGAGAGCCGGCGCGGCCGGCCAGGGGAGAGCGGCGATGGCCAACAGCTGCATTGGATATATCGGACGGATCGGCTCGGCCGGGGCGCTCGCGCTCGGTTTGCTGGGCGCCGGCAACGCCGCGGCCGCGGTCAAGGACGCCGCACCCAACGGTTTCACCATCGAGAACGAACAAGCGGTCGCGGTCGACCCGGGCACGGCCTGGAAGGCCTTGGTCGAGGACATCGACCGTTGGTGGCCCAAGGACCACACTTGGTGGGGCGCCGCGTCGACCCTGTCGATCGATGCCCGCGCCGGCGGCTGTTTCTGCGAGATCGGCCGCGACGGCAAGCAGCAGGCGCAGCACATGACGGTCAGCTTCGTCGACCCCGGCAAGACCCTGCGCCTGCTCGGCGGCCTCGGCCCGCTGCAGGGCATGGGCCTGAGCGGGGCGATGGAGTTCGGGCTCAGTCCGGGCCAGGACGGCGGCACCCGGATCGTCCTGCATTACCGCGCCGGCGGTTACACGCCCGACGACCTGAGCAAGTTCGCCGCCGTGGTCGACAAGGTGCAAGGTCTGCAACTCGGCGGCCTGGCCGACTATCTGCGCCGGCGCGAACCGCTCAAGGCGGGTGCGCAGCGGTGAGTCCGGAGGTCGCCTATCGCACCCGCCACGATCGCGGCGCGATCCTGGCGACGCATCGCCACCACGCGCCGTACGCGGCGCTGGTGCTGGACGGCGACTACACCGAATCCAGTCTCGACGGTCCTTTGCCGTGCCGGCCCGGCACCCTGGTGCTGCATCCGCCGTTCCACGCCCACGGCGACCGCTTCGGACGGCTCGGTGCGAGCGCGATCAACCTCGAACTGCCGTCCGATCGCTTCGCCATGGCCGCGAGCGCCTGGCAGGTGCACGACCTGCGCGAAGCCCGGGAAGTGTTCGCGCGCTGCCCGCAACGCCTGCCCGAACTGCTGGCCTGTGCGACGCCGCAGGCGGCGGTGGCGGTGCCGGACTGGCAGGGCGAATTGCTGCGCGCGATGGCCGCATGCGACGACGGGATCGGCACGCTCGCGCGCCGTCTCGGGGTGTCGGCCGAACACGCCAGCCGCGCGCTGGCCCGCACTTACGGCATGTCGCCGCAGGCGCTGCGGCGCGAGGCGCGTTGGCGCCATGCCTTGCAGCTGATGGCCGGCGACAGCTCGCTCGCGCAGGTCGCCGCCGACGCCGGTTTCAGCGACCAGAGCCATCTGCACCGCATCGTCGTCGCCCATGCCGGCTGCACCCCGGCGCGCCTGCGCGAGCAGATCCGCGGCCGGCTGCGGCCGCAGATCAATTGCGTACAAGACCGGGCCCTGGCGATCGCGGCCTAATGACTCCAACGCGCCGCCGGCGCCAAGGAGCCCCGCCATGAACCTGACCCGCCTCGCCGCCGCCACGGCCTTGCCCGTCCTGCTCGCCTGGGCCGCGAGCGGCGCATCGACCGCCGTCCCCGCCAGCGGCCCGCTCGCGGCCAAGGCGGTCAACGACACGCTGGGCGCGTCGCTGCGCGCCGACATGCCGACCGCGCTGAGCGCCTTGAAGGCGGCGCCGGTCGAGCAGTTCAACGCCAAGGACGCCGCGTTCCGCGCCTGCATGCTCGGCCGCCACGACCGCAGCGCGCCGCCGTACCTGGCCGGCACCGTCGCCGACCCGTTCGTGCGCAGCGTGCTCGGGGTGTACCAGCGTTACTGGTGGCGGGCGCTGCGCGATCCGGCGGTGCGTCCGGCCGAAGAAACGCGGCTGAAGACCGACCTGGCCGCGCTGCTCGCAGAGCCCGCGCCGGCGCCGACCGAAGAGGCCTTCGAGGGCTTGAACGAACGCATCAACGTCGAACTGCGCAAGCGCGGCTTCCATCCGCTGCAAGGCCGCACCCCGCCGCTGTACGACCTGATGCTGTGGGGCAAGCAGGAAGAACGCGCCTACACCGTCGACCTGCCGAGCGGCGAACGGCAGCCGGTGACGGTGTTCGTGATGGACGCCTGGGTCAGCCGCGGCTGGTCGCACTACACCTCGTGCGAGCGCACCGGCGCGGCCGGCTGGGCCAAGCCCGAAGGCCTGTTCGCGGTGCGCAGCGCCTACGGCGACATGAAGGGCGAGGACTTCCAGGTCAGCTTCCTCGGCCACGAGGCCCAGCACTTCGCCGACATGAAGCGCTGGCCGGACATGCCGCCCTGGATCCTGGAGTACCGGGCCAAGCTGGTCGAACTGGCCAAGGCCGAGACGACCCGCGAAAAACTGCTCGAGCGTTTCTATCGCAGTCAGGACGACGAACCCGATCACCCGCATCCCTATGCCAACAAGCGCGTCACCATCGAGGTGGCGACGAAACTCGGCCTGGCCGCGGACGCCGACCTGCGCAAGGCCGACCCGGATGCGGTGCGCCGCGCCGCGCGCGAAATACTGATCGCCGACACCCAGCGCCGCGAGGCCGAAGGCGATGCGAAGACCGGCGAAGTGAAGGCCGCGAAGTGAAAGCCGGCGCGGCGATGACCGGCAAGCAACGCCGGAAAATAAAGCCCGGCGGGTGAAGCCCAGCCAGTGAAGCCGGCCGCTGCGGCGAGCGCGGCTGCGGCGCCGCTCAGCCGGCCATGACGAAGGCCGGCGCGTGCGGCGAGGGCTGCCGCGCCGCGCGCGTCTCGCGGCGCTCGACCCGGGCGACCCGGCCTTCCTCCATCACGATCAATTGATCGGCGACATCGAAATAGCGGTCGTCGTGGGTGATCGCGACGATCGCTTTGCCGCGCGCCTTCAGCGCCGGCAGGATCTCGTGATAGAACACCGCCTTGAAGGTCGGGTCCTGGTCGGCGGCCCATTCGTCGAACAGATACAGCTCCTTGTCGTCGATGATCGAGGCCAGCAGGGCCATGCGCCGGCGCTGGCCGTCGGACAGGGCCAGGGTCGAGAAGCGCCCGTCGCGGTAGCTGACCTTGCGGTCCAGGTGCAGTGCCTTGAGGTAGTGGTCGACGGTCGCCTTGAGCCGGTCGTCGTCGGCGCCGAGGATCTGGTCGAACAGGTGGTAGTCCGAATAGATCGCGCTCACCGATTGCCGGTAGGTGCCGATCGAGTCGTCGCCGACGGCGTGTTCGCCGAAGTAGATGGCGCCGCCGACCGCGCGGTAGTGCAGGGTCAGCAATTTGCTCAGGGTCGACTTGCCCGAGCCGTTGCCGCCGACGATGAAGCTGATCTCGCCCTTGCGGAACTCCAGGTCGAGCGGGCCGACCCGGAAACCGTCGTCCTTGTCGTCCTTGCTGCCGTGGCGATAGCTGACCTGTTCGAAGCGGACGCTGTCCCAGCCGCGCGCCGGCTCCTGCACCGCCGAAATGGTTTCCTGCGGAATCTCCTCGAACAGCTTGGCCACGCGCTGGATCGATACCCGCGAGATCGAGATCTGCGGCAGGAAGCCGAGGATCGCCGAGATCGGCCCGGCGATGTACAGCAGGGCCATGATCACCCCGATCAACTGCTCGTTGCTGATCGTGCGGTAGTTGACCACGATGAACACGATCGAGCCGATCACGAAAAAGCTCAGCAGGTCGCCGTAGTTGCTGGCCGCGCGCAGGATCGTATAACCGGTCTTCTCGTCCTTCTGCACCGAGCGTTCGCAGTGCATCAGCACCTTGTCGAAGAAGGCCTCGCGCTTGGCGTCGTCGAGCTTGAGTTCCTTGATGCCGTGGATCAGGCCCTGGATCGATTCCTGCAGGTGGTCGAAGTGCTGGCGCGCGCTGTTGAAATAGCGCCCGCCGATCAGCATCGGAATCTGGTAGGTGACCACGCCGAAGGCGATGCAGCCGAGCACGAACCAGAACAGGTCGGCGTTGAGCACCAGCAGAAAGCCGAGCATGCCTAGCAGCATCACCAGGTTGATCAGCATGTCCGGGAACATGCGCGCGCCCAGCACGATGCGCGGCACGTCCGAGGTCAGCGCGGCGATCAGGCGCGAAGGGCCGATCTTCTCAAGCGCCGAGAGCGGCGCCTGGGCGATACGTTCGTACAGGCGCGTGCGCAGGCTGGAAGCGACGTCGATGGCGACCCGGGTCAGCACCACCTGCGACAAGGTGCGGGTGACCAGGATGAACACGCATACCAGGGTGAACACCAGGGCGAACGGCGCGTTGGCGATTTCCAGCGACAACAGCCGGGTCGGCGCGGCAGCGACCGTATGCAGCCGCGGGTCGCCCTGCTTGAGCACGTTCATCACCAGCGGGATCAACAGCGAATAGCAAATGCCGGACAGGCCGCCCAACAGGATCGAGAAGAACACCTTGTTGGGGGCGCGGCGCGAATACTCGGCGAACAATTTCATTCGGCGGCTCCTGTGGCCTGGCCGGCCCGCGCGACGGCGGGACGATCGTAGGCCGCCTCCAGCTTGCGGTATTCGACGTTGCGGAAGGATTCGACGCTGTCGTCGTAGTGCGGGCTGAACACGTTGCCGGACTGGCCGGTCGAGTTCATGTAGTGGTGCTGCACGGCATCTCGGCGCAGCGCGATGACCTGCCGGAAGCCGGCGCCGAAGGCCTGCAGATAGCCGTCCGAACCGGCATAGCTGGCGCCGGCGACATTGACCGAGTTCGGCGAGCCGCCGTTGCCGACCCGGCGTTCGAACAACTTGTCGAACGGCTTCCACTGGCTGAAAGGCATATGCCGGTAAACGGTGTGCTGCACGTCGCCCCAGCGCCAGCTGTCCATGCTCCAGTCGCCCTTGAGCTTGTACAGCTCCCACAGCGCGCGTTCCTGCGAGGCCGCCAGGGCCTGGTCGCAGCTTTCGCGTGCGGCAGTGGCGCGCCGGTCGCACCAGCCCGCGCCGTCGTTGCGCAGCAGTGCGGTCAGCTGATCCAGGCCGACGCCCTCGACGAGGCCTTCGAGAATGTCCTCGCCCTGGGTTTCGCCCCAGTTGGCTTGCAGGCGCTCGGCGTAGACGCGCTCGCGGAAATGGCGCATCCAGACATGGAAGATCGCCGCGGCCTGGCTGTCGGCGCGCATGTCGCCGTTCCAATCCTTCAAATGGCGGGCCGCCTGCGCGCGCCGGCCGGCCATGCTGTCGGAAGACTTGCCGTCCGAAAGCATGTTGTTGGAAAGCGCGGGCAGGCGCTTGCGCAACTCGCCGAACAGCGCCGCCGCTTCCAGGTCGAGGGTGTCGGCCTGGATCCGTTGCATGTCGGCCACGCCCAGGCGCTGGCCGGCGTCGATGCGTTCGCGCAGCAGTTGTTCGATGCGACGCGCGCGCGCCGGCGAGGCCCAGTCGTGCGAGACGAAATGCGGATAGGTCTCGCCGGCGACCTTGTTGTTGGCGGTGACGATGTAGCCCGACGGCGGGTTGTAGCTTTGCGGCCATTGCGCCGGCGGCACTTCGCCGGACCAGCCGTAGGCTTCGTCCCAGCCCGGCGAGGGCAGGGTGCCTTCGCCCTGTTTGCGCAGCGGCAGGCGGCCGGCGCCGAGGTAGCCGATGTTGCCCTCGCGGTCGGCATAGACCATGTTCATCGCCGGAGCGACGTGGAAGGCGAGCGCCTGGCGGAAGCCGTCCCAATCCTTGGCGTAGCCGAGACGGAAGAAGGCCTCGTAACTGGTGTCGCCGGGGTCGAGCCCGGTCCAGCGCAGCGCCACGGGTTGATCGAACACGCCGTAGCGGTCGCTGATGATCGGCCCGTGCCGGCTGGCGCGAACCTTCAAGGACACCGGCGCGTATTGCTCGCGCAACTGGCGCGGAAAATCGGCGCGCACTTCGATGCGTTCCTCGCGCACCGCGAAGGCCTGCCAGCCGGCGCCGGTTTCGTAGTGCTCGCTGGCGCGGTCGACGCGCTCGAAGAACAGGTCCTGGGTGTCGGCCATCATGTTGGTGCCGCCCCAGGCGAGCCGCTCGTTGCGTCCGAACACCACCACCGGCAAGCCGACCAGGCTCATGCCCGAGGTCTTCAATCCCGGCGCCTGGAGACTGACCGGATACCACAAGGACGGAATCTGCAGGCCCAGGTGCGGGTCGTTGGCGAGCAAGGCGGCGCCGTCGCCGGTCAGACGGCCGGCGACCACCCAGGCGTTGCTGCCGGTGTTCGGCACCGCCAGTCCGTAGTCGCGCTGCAACCGCGACTGCAGGCGGCCGATCGAGGCCAGCGGCGCCGCGTCGCGTGGGCCGAGAGCCGCCACCGTGGTCGGCGCATCGGCCGGGTAGTCGGGAAAGAACGGTTTCAACTGCGTCTGGTCGAGGCCGCGCTGGGCGACGTAGCGCGCGAGCTCGCGCTGGAAATTGCCGCCGAGGTCGAGGGCGAACATCTTGATCCAGGCCAGCGAATCGCGTTCGGTCCAGCGTTCTGGACGGATGCCGAACACGCGGAACTCGCTCGGCAGCGGATGGCCTTCGCCGATCCAGGCGTTGATGCCGGCGGTGTAGGCGGTGAGCGAACGTTGCGCCTGCGGGCTCAGCGCGGGCCAGGCCGTCGCGGTGGACTCGTACAGGCCTAGGGTGCGGAACCAGACGTCGGTATCGACGCTGTCCTTGCCGAATATCTCGCTGACCCGGCCGCGCGCCAGGCGCCGCTGCAGTTCCAGTTGCCACAGGCGGTCTTGCGCCTGCGCGTAACCCACTGCGAAGAACGCGTCGTCGTCGCTCGCGGCCTGGATGTGGACCATGCCGTCGGCATCGCGCCGGATCGTCGCCGGCGCCGACAGGCCGCGGCTGAGCTGCAGGGCCGGCGCCTGCGGCAGGCTCGCCTGCAGCGACGACCAGGTCCAGACCGACGCGGCCAGCAACGGTGCGACGACGATGGCCAGGAACCGCGAGGCGAGCGGAAACGAACTGAACAATGCAAAAAACTTCACCGATGCTCTCGCCATGATCGTGAAGGGGACGACTCCTTGTCTGCGCTCTCGACGCCGTCCCCACGGAGTGTCGATGCGTACGATCCTTGCGTGTTGCCGTTGTCATTGCCGAGCCTTGGCGCGGCACCACTGTCGCAGCCGTCGCGGTCAACGCGATGACCGCGGCGCGGGCGAACTGCCCGGGCGCCCGCGTCCTCGCCCATGCTGGCGGCTCGGCGTTGCAGGCCACGAGACGCGGGCATCGCGACGGGCGAGTAAGCCGGCCCGTGCGGCTAGCTAACGTCGTGCCGGCACCGCTCAGGCCAAACCGGCCGGCCGGGCAGCCGGGCAGTTGAGCCAGGCAAGCCGCGCAGGCTGGAGCGGCCGAGCCGATCTGCCGGCGTGCCCGCCCGCGGCGCCTTGGCTGCCGCCGATGCCGGTCGTGTCCTGTGCATCCCCCGGATGCCGTTTACCGTGTTTCGGATATTTCCCTGTTCCTTGGGGTCTCGATCCTTTGTTTGATGTTTCTTGAGTGCGATCACGTTGTCGGCTATCGCAATGATCATGCGCCTATGGCGTCCCCGGATCCTTGCTGATAGGCGGCGATCGAGTCGACGAGAACTGCTGTCGATGAAAGACCAACGTCACACAGCAATAGCTTAATGAGGATGTGCCGTCAATGAAACGGATCTCGCTCATGTAGGTGAATCGACCTGGATAAAAATGCGCCAGTGCACTCGAAAGTGGTGTTTTTCCGGGGGATTTACCGGATACATCGCCGTCGCTTCGGATAGGGCGCGTGCAGTGGAGTGTGTAGGCAGCACGTACCTGGCCGTATTTTTTATGTGATCGCGTTTCTGGTTCGTGTGGTTGTAGAGACTCAGTGCACAGATTGCATACGTACATTTGACGCGCTTGAGAGGCCAAGCGTATAAGCCTCGCGAGGCCCGATTACGCAAGGTGCAGTGGGAAGCGTCATGGGGCCCGGGGGTGCGCGGATCGCGTTGACGACCGTCGCATCGAGTGCGAACCGTCGGCATTAGGCTCGCACCGTCCGAACCGAATCGGCTCGGAGTCAGGGGGAAATCGAAAGGAAGTATCAGCGGCGGCGCGCGGCATTCGCGCGTCGATGGAGAGTTGTTGGTCCGCATATCGCATGAAGCGAAGCACGCCCGACATGGGGTCTTCGAACGGAAGCAGTTCAGTCAAGCAAAGGTTGCTCAAGGAAGTCAGCGTGCAAAGTTTTCCCGAAATCATGCTTCACCGCGCCCGAACCATGCCCGACGCCGTGGCCTGCCGCTTTTTCAAGGGCGCCTCGCTGGAGCCCGAGGTGTTCACCTTCGGTCACCTGTTCGAACAGGCGGCCGGACTGGCGGCGCGCCTGCAACAGCGCGGCCTGGCGGGCCAGCGCGCGGTGCTGGTGTGCAAATCGCAGCAAAGTTTCGTCGTCGCCTTCTATGCCTGCATGCTGGCCGGCGTGGTCGCGGTGCCGTCGGCGCCGCCGCGCCGGCAGGTGATGCAGAGCCGCCTGCAACTGATCGTCGGCGATGCCCAGGCGCGCGCGCTGCTGTTCGACGGCGACGAACTGCTCGACGCCGAACTCGAATTCGACGGCGAGCGATTGCTCAAGATCGACCTGCGCGAACACGACGCGGCCGGCCTGCGCGCAGACGCCGCACAATGGGCCCAGGCTTTTCCCGAGCCCTCGGCGCACGCCTTCTTCCAGTACACCTCTGGCTCGACCGGCGACCCCAAGGGCGTCGTGGTCAGCCACGGCAATCTGGTCCACAACTGCGCCGCGATTCAGGACGCGATGGAACTGTCGCCGGACTCGGTGCTATTCACCGCCTTGCCGCTGTTCCACGACATGGGCCTGGTCGGCGGCGTGCTGCAGCTGATGTACAGCGGTTGCCCGGCCGGCTTCATGTCGCCGTCGGAATTCGTGCAGTACCCGGAACGCTGGCTGCAGATCGTTTCGAAATTCGGCGTCACCGTCAGCGGCGGGCCGAACTTCATGTACGACCTGGCCGGACGCGCGATCAAGCCCGAACAGATCGCAGGCGTTGACCTGTCGTCGTGGCGGGTCGCGTTCTGCGGCGCCGAACCGATCCGCGCCGCCACCGTGGCGCGTTTCGCCGAGCGCTTCGGCGAGTACGGTTTCCGTGCCGAGTCTTTCTACCCCTGCTACGGCATGGCCGAGTCGACGTTGTTGATCACCGGCGTGCGCTGCGGCCAAGCGACCGCGGTCGATCGCCGCGACGGTGCGGCCGTGGTCGGTTGCGGCACGCCGCGCGCCGGCATGCGCCTGGCCGTCGTCGACCCCAAGACCCATCGCCGGGTGGCGGACGGCGAGGGCGGCGAGATCTGGGTGCACGGCGCCAGCGTCGCCCAGGGCTATTGGCGGCGCCCCGAGCTCAATGAAATCGCCTTCCACGCGCGCATGGACGGCGAAGCCGAAGCGGACGCGCCCGGTGGCTACCTGCGCACCGGCGACCTGGGCTATCTGCACGACGGCCAGTTGTTCGTCACCGGCCGGCTCAAGGACCTGATCATCGTCAACGGCCGCAAGTACGTGCCGCAGGACATCGAAGACGAGTGCGAGCAGAGCCACGAAGCGTTGCGCCAGTCCGGCGGCGCGGCCTTCGATGTCGTCGAAGGCGACAGCGGCCGGCTGGTGGTGGTGTTCGAACTCAAGCGCGAATGGCTGCGGCGCCACCCGCAGTGGCACGAGGTGATCGGCTCGATGCGCGCCTCGGTCAACGCCGCTTACGGATTGCCGGTGTCCGAGGTGGTGCTGATCAAGCCCGGCACCCTGCCGCGCACCTCGAGCGGCAAGGTGCGGCGCAACCAGTGTCGTACCGATTATCTCGCCGGTGCCTTGCAGCGCGCGGGATGACCGACCGCCCCGACGTGAGGGGGCGCGGGCGTTGCCCGCGACGACGACAAACGCAACGCCAGTGAATGCAGCGCCGGCCCTCGCGGGCCGGAAGACATGGAGCAGTTGGGGGCAGGGCAATGAGCAAGCGTGAACCGTGGTTGATCGATGCGATGGCCGAAGTGCTGGAGGTGGACCGTTCGCAGTTGTCGGCGACCGAGTCCTTCGCCGAACTCGGCGTGGATTCTCTGTTGGGGCTGCGCCTGACGCGCAAGCTGGAAGACCTGCTGGGCAGCGAAGTCGAACTGGAATGGCTGTTCGACCACCCCAGCGTGCGCCAGCTCGCGCGTTTCCTCGACGAGCGTTTCGGCGAGATCGAGGCCGCGCCCGTCGGCCGGGGTTGAAGCCGCCGATTCGACGAACCAAACCCTCCGCAGGCTGCTCATGGACGGTTCCGCGATCCGGAACCGAGCGGCCTGCTCAACGCGTCACGAAAGGAATCAGCGACATGAGCGAATTTCCGGTATCGCCCGCGACTCGCCACTGGCATAGCGCCGCGCCGCTCGCGCTCGAACTCGGGCAGAGCCTGCCCGGCTACACCTTGGGCTATCGCACCTGGGGCCAATTGTCGGCGGCCGGCGACAACGCCGTCGTCGTCTGCCATGCGTTGACCGGCTCGGCCGACGCCGCCGAGTGGTGGGAGCCGCTGTTCGGCGCCGGCAAGGCGCTCGACCCGGAACGCGATTTCATCGTCTGCAGCAACGCCCTCGGCAGTTGCTACGGCAGCACCGGGCCGGCCTCGCCGCATCCCGACGGCGGCCATTGGGGCTCGCGCTTTCCCAAGCTGACCATCCGCGACCAGGTGCGGGCGCAGATGGCGCTGGCCGATGCGCTCGGCATCCGCCGGATCAAGCTGGTGATCGGCGGCTCGATGGGCGGGCTGCAGACCCTCGAGTGGGCCCTGCTCGATCCGCAGCGGGTCGAGTCGATCGCGGTGATCGCCGCGAGCGCGCGCCACTCGGCCTGGTGCATCAGCTGGAGCGAGGCGCAGCGCCTGTCCCTGCGCGCCGACCCGAAGTTCTGCGGCGGCGACTACCCGCGCGAGGACGCGCCGCACGCCGGCCTCGGCGCCGCGCGCGCGATCGCGATGGCCACCTATCGCAGCCCGGCCTCGCTCGACGACCGCTATGGGCGCGCCAACGGCGCCTCGGTGTTCGATGTTCACGCCAAGCTTCCCGACGACTTCGCCGTGCGCGGCTGGATGCAGCATCATGCCGAGAATTTCGTCCGCCGATTTGACGCCAATTGCTATCTCGCGTTGATCGACGCGATGGACCAGCACGACGTCGGCCACGGCCGCGGCGGCGTCGGCGCCGCCCTGGCGAGCATCCGCCAGCCGGCCCTGATCGTGGCCATCTCCAGCGACGGCCTGTACCCGCCGGCCGAGCAGGAACTGC
The DNA here is from genome assembly GCF_051217035.1 of Lysobacter sp. 1R34A. Taxonomy (NCBI): domain Bacteria; kingdom Pseudomonadati; phylum Pseudomonadota; class Gammaproteobacteria; order Lysobacterales; family Lysobacteraceae; genus Lysobacter; species Lysobacter sp. 1R34A. The sequence continues at coordinate 12,861 of NZ_JBPKJP010000056.1, read as the reverse complement.
TGTGCGAATCGATTCCCGGCGCGCACTTCCTCGAGATCAACTCGCGCCACGGCCACGACGGTTTCCTCATCGATGCGGCCGCGATGGAACGCAGCATCGCCCAATTCCGCGGCGTCGCCGCGACCCCGGGCCACGGCGCCCGCTTCATCAACGCAGCGGAGGTCGCAACTTATGCTGGCTGATTACTCGCCCGTACGCATCCAGGCCCGCGACAGCGTGGTCGACGCCCACCGTGTCGACCTGGTGCTGATCGGCGCGCGCGGCAAGGTCGGCAGCGCCTTCCGGCGCCAGCTCGGCAATCGTCAGCCGGCGCTGTTGTCGGAGGCCAATCTCGATCTGCGCCTGCTCGCCGGTTTCGACCGCCGCGGCTTCGCCTTCGACACCCACGGCATCGTCCCCGAATCGATCGACGAGCACATGCCCGAGCGCGGCGCCGACGACGTCGAACGGTTGATGTCGCACGTCGGCCGCCGCGGCGGCGTACGCACCCTGGTGGTCGATTGCACCGCCAGCGACGAAATCGCCGATTTCTATCCGCGCCTGCTGATGGGCGGCATGGGCATCGTAGCGGCCAACAAGCGCGCCAACGCGCGCAGCCTGTCGAGCTATCGCGACCTGCAGCACGCCGCGCGCGAACGCGGCGTGCCCTACCGCTACGAGACCACGGTCGGCTCGGCGATTCCCTTGCTCGGCCCGCTGCGCGACCTGCGCCTGCGCGGCGAGCGGGTGATCTCGGTGCAGGGCGTGCTGTCGGGATCGCTGAGCTACATCCTGCACCGCATGCACGAGGGCTGTCTGTTCTCGGCCGCGGTCGCCGAAGCGCGCGCGCTCGGCTACACCGAGCCCGACCCGATGGAGGACCTGCGCGCGATCGACCTCAGCCGCAAGCTGCTGGTGCTGGCGCGCGAGGCCGGTTTCGCGATGGAACTCGAAGACCTGGTGATCGAGCCCTTCGCCGACCTCGACATCGCCACCGACGACCTGATCCCGGCCCTGCAGGTCGCCGATGCCGGCTGGAAGGCGCGCATCGCCAGCGCCCTGGAGCAGGGCGAGCGCTGGGTGGTGCTGGCCGAGGCCAGCCGCGAAGGCGGGCGCATCAACCTGCGCCGGGTGCCGGCGCATTCCTCGTTCGCGCAACTCGAACCCGGCCAGAACCTGATCTCGATTCGCACCGAACTGCAGGACCGCATGCCGCTGTGCGTCAGCGGCCCGGGCGCGGGGGTGGAGATCACCGCCGCGGGCGTGCTCAGCGACGTGGTCGCGGCCGCGGCGCACTGGACCCGGCAGGACTGAGCGCAGCGGCACAGGACCGCCGGCTTCGGGCCGGCTTCGGCAGGACGCGAATCGACAGGACGCGATAGATGAATCTGGACAAGGCCATCGACAGGCAGCGAACCGAGGATATGGACGCCTGGTTCCCGCTGTCCGCTGCGCAGCAGGGACGGTGGTTCCTGTACCGTTTCGACCCGGCGGGGCGCGGCAACCACAACAACGTGTTCGCCGTGGCCTTGCAGGGGCGGATCGAGCCGTCGGCTATCGCGCGTGCCCTGGACGACCTGGCCGCGCGTCATCCGATGCTGCGCGCGCGGGTGCGTTGCCTCGACGGCCGCGAGCCGGAGCAGTGCATCGCCGCCGCCGCGCAGGTACCGCTGTCGATCGTGGACGCGGGCGGGCTCGACGAAGACGAGTTGAAGGCGCGGGTCGGGGCAGACGCGTTGCGCGCGTTCGACGACGAATCTGCGCCGCTGGTGCGCGCGGCACTGTATGTGCGCGACGCGCGCGAGACGGTGCTGGCGTTGGCTTTCGATCATCTGGTCTGCGACGGTTGGTCGTACTGGCGCCTGCTCGAAGAGTTCGGCGCTTTGCTGTCGGGCACCGCGACCGGCATCGAATCGAGTGCGGCCGCCGCCAGCTATCGCGATTACGTCGCCTGGCAACGCGACTGGCTCGGCAGCGCCGAGGCCGAGCGCCAGTTCGCTTATTGGCAGGACCGCTTCGCCACGCGCGCGCCGGTGCTCGACCTGCCGAGCGACCGGCCGCGCCCGGCGCAGCCGAGCGGGGTGCAGGCGGTGGTGTCGCTGTCGCTGCCGGCGCCGACGGCGCAGGCCTTGACCGCTCTGGCCACGCGCCAGGCCGGGACCTTGTTCACCACCTTGCTGGCTGCGTACCAGATTCTGTTGCATCGCCTCAGCGGCCAGGACGAGATCGTGGTCGGTTCGCCGATGCCGGGCCGCAGCCGCCCTCAGTGGGACGGCGTGGTCGGCGACTTCGTCAACATGGTCGCCCTGCGCGCCAGCTTCGCCGAGCGCCAGAGCGTGGCCGAAGCGCTCCGCCTGGCCCGCAACGCCGCGCTCAAGGGCATGGCGCAGCAAGACTATCCGTTCTCGCGTCTGGTCGACCGCTTGCACGCCGGCCAGGACCGCGGCGAGCACCCGCTGTTCCAGAGCGTGTTCGTGTTCCAGAACGCGCGCCGCAGCCAGGACCTGGCGGCGCTGTGGAAGGCCGGCGCATCCGACGCCCCGGTGGCGTACTGGGGCGAGATCGGGCTGCGGCCGTTTCCGCTGCCGCAACGGCTCGGCAGCGACCGCATCGGACTGGCCTTGCAGGCGATGGAGTTCGACGACGGCCTGCGCTGCGATTTCGTCTACGACACCGATCTGTTCGATGAAGCCACGGTCGCGCGCTATGCGCAATGCTTCGAGGCGCTGCTGGACGGCATGATCGCCGATCCCCAGTGCCCGGTCGGCCGTCTGCCTTGGCTGCCGGCGGCCGAGCGCGAGTTGGTGCTGGAGCGCTTCAACGACACCGCCTTCGATTACCCGCGCGAGCGCCTGCTGCATCAGCCGTTCGAGGCGCAGGTGCGCTCGACGCCGGACGCGACCGCGCTGGTCTGCGGCGACGAGCGGCTGAGCTACGCCGAACTCAACCGCCGCGCCAATCGCATCGCCCATCGCCTGCTCGCGCTCGGCGTGCGCGCCGACGACCGCGTGGCGATCTGCCTGGAACGCGGCCCGGCCCTGGTCGCCGGCGTGCTCGGCATTCTCAAGGCCGGCGCGGCCTACGTGCCGCTGGACCCGAATTACCCGCCGGACCGGCTCGCCTACATGCTCGCCGACAGCGCGCCGATGGCGTTGTTGAGTCAGCAATCGCTGACCGGCTTGCTGGGCGAGGCGAGCGTGCCGGTGCTCATGGCCGACGACGCGGCTTTGACCGATCAGCCCGAGCACGACCCGGTCGTCGATGGCGTGACCGCGCGCCACTTGGCTTACGTGATCTACACCTCCGGCTCGACCGGCCAGCCCAAGGGCGTGGCGATCGAGCACGCCAACGCGGCCAACTTCATCGCCTGGGCGAATGCCAACTTCAGCCGCGAACAGCTCTCAAACACGCTGTTCTCGACCTCGATCAACTTCGACCTGGCGGTGTACGAGCTGTTCGCGCCGCTCAGCGTCGGCGCGCAGATCACCCTGGTGCGCGACGTGCTCGCGACCGATGCGGACAGCCCGCTGAGCCTGATCAACACCGTGCCTTCGGGCATCAACGCCTTGCTGCAGAGCGGCGGGGTGCCGGCGAGCACGCGCACGGTCAACCTGGCCGGCGAGCCGCTCAAGCGCGCGCTGGTCGAGCAGTTGTTCGACCAAACTGAGGTGACCACGGTCGCCAACCTGTACGGCCCGACCGAAACCACCACCTATTCGACCTGGGTGGCGATGGATCGCAACGGCGGCTTCGCCTCGCACATCGGCAGGCCGGTCGCGAACACCCGCATCTACATCGTCGATGCGCACCTGCAGCCGGTGCCGGTCGGCGTGGTCGGCGAGCTGTACATCGGCGGCGAAGGCGTGGCGCGCGGGTACCTGCATCGTCCGGAGCTGACCGCCGAGCGTTTCGTGCGCGATCCCTTCGTCGCCGACGAAGCCGCGCGCATGTACAAGACCGGCGACCTCGGCCGCTGGCGCGCCGACGGCACGATCGAATACCTGGGGCGCAACGACTTCCAGGTGAAGATCCGCGGTTTCCGCATCGAGCTCGGCGAGATCGAGTCCAAGCTGGCGGCCTGCGAGGGCGTGCGCGAAGCGGTGGTGGTGGCGCGCGAAGGCGAGGGCGGCGACAAGCGGCTGATCGCCTATGTGGTGCCGGACGATGGCGTCGGGCTGTCGGCCGCGAGCCTGCGCGAGCAGCTGTCGCGCAGCCTGGCCGAGTTCATGCTGCCGAGCGCGTTCGTGACTCTGGACGCGCTGCCGCTGACCCCGAACGGCAAGCTCGACCGCACGGCCTTGCCGGCGCCGGGCGACGAGGCGGTGATCCGCCGCGAATTCGAGGCGCCGCAGGGCGATACCGAAACCGCGCTCGCCGCGATCTGGTGCGAGCTGCTGGGCCTGGAACGGGTTGGCCGCCACGACCGGTTCTTCGAGCTGGGCGGCCATTCCTTGCTGGCCTTGCAGGCGGTGTCGCGAATTCGCCAGGCCGTCGGCGTCGATATCGCCCTGCGCGACCTGTTCGCACGTCCGACCCTGGCGGCGCTGGCCGCTCATGCCGATGCGCTGGAGGCGCCGCGGGTGGCCTCGTTCGAGCCGATCCGGCCGGTGGCGCGCGATGCGGCGTTGCCGTTGTCGTGGCCGCAGCAGCGCCTGTGGTTCCTCAATCAGCTCGACAGCGCCGCCGGCGCCGCCTATCACATGTGCGCGGCCCTGCACGTGCGCGGCAAGCTCGACCGCGGCGCTCTGCAGGCGGCGCTGGACCGGGTCGTCGCCCGCCACGAAAGCCTGCGCACGGTGTTCGTCGAGCAGCAGGGCGAGCCGCGCCAGTCGATCGGCCCGGCCGACACCGGCTTCCAACTGGTCGACCACGACCTGCGCCATCTCGACCCCGGCTCGCGCGCCCTGGCCGCGGCCGAGCACGGCGCGGCCGAAGCGGCGGCGCCGTTCGATCTCGCCCGCGGCCCGCTGATCCGCGGCCGTCTGTTGCTGCTGTCCTCGGACGAACACATCCTGCTGTTCACTCAGCACCACATCATTTCCGACGGTTGGTCGATCGGCCTGCTGATCAAGGAAGTCAGCGCGCTGTACGCGGCGCTGCGCCAGGGACAGCCCGATCCGCTGCCGCCGCTGTCGATCCAGTACGCCGACTACGCCGCCTGGCAGCGCGAACAGTTGCAGGGCGATCGGCTGCGCGAACTCGGCGAGTTCTGGCGCGCGCAGCTGAGCGGCGCGCCGGTGTTGCTGGAGCTGCCGAGCGATCGGCCGCGGCCGCCGCTGCAGAGCTATGCCGGCGATAGCGTGCCGCTGCGGGTGCCGGCCGCGCTCACGACCGGGCTGCGCACCTGGGCGCAGGGGCAGGGCGCTACCTTGTTCATGGCCTTGCTGACTGCCTGGTCGATCCTGCTGTCGCGCTTGAGCGGGCAGGACGAGGTGGTGGTCGGTACGCCGGTGGCGAACCGCCAGCATCCGCAGACCGAGCCGCTGATCGGCTTCTTCGTCAACGCCCTGGCCTTGCGCGTGAGCCTGCGCGAGGACCCGAGCGCGGCGCAGTTGCTGGCGCGGGTGCGCGCGGTCGCGCTCGACGCCTACGAGCACCAGGACCTGCCGTTCGAGCAGGTCGTCGATGCCTTGCAGCCGGCGCGCACGCTCAGCCACAGTCCGCTGTTCCAGGCGATGCTGTCGCTGGACAACACGCCCGGCGGCGCCACCCTGAACCTGCCGGGCCTGAGCCTGAGCCCACTGGCCACGGCGCAGAGCACCACCCGCTTCGACCTGTCGCTGGCGCTGCGCGAGTCCGGCGACGAGATCGTCGGCGAACTGGAATACGCCACCGACCTGTTCGAGCGCGAAACCATCGAGCGTTACGCCGGCTACTTCGTGCGCCTGCTGGAAGCGATGGTCGCCGACGCCCAGTGCCCGGTCGGCCGCCTGCCTTGGCTGCCGGCGGCCGAGCGCGAGTTGGTGCTGGAGCGTTTCAACGACACCGCCTTCGATTACCCGCGCGAGCGCCTGCTGCATCAGCCGTTCGAGACGCAGGTGCGCTCGACGCCGGACGCGACCGCGCTGGTCTGCGGCGACGAGCGGCTGAGCTACGCCGAACTCAACCGCCGCGCCAATCGCATCGCCCATCGCCTGCTCGCGCTCGGCGTGCGCGCCGACGACCGCGTGGCGATCTGCCTGGAACGTGGCCCGGCCTTGGTCGCCGGCGTGCTCGGCGTTCTCAAGGCCGGCGCCGCCTACGTGCCGCTGGACCCGAATTACCCGCCGGACCGGCTCGCCTACATGCTCGCCGACAGCGCGCCGATGGCGTTGTTGAGTCAGCAATCGCTGACCGGCTTGCTGGGCGAGGCGAGCGTGCCGGTGCTCATGGCCGACGACGCGGCCCTGAATGGTCAGCCCGAGCACGACCCAGTCGTCGATGGCGTGACCGCGCGCCACTTGGCCTACGTGATCTACACCTCCGGCTCGACCGGCCAGCCCAAGGGCGTGGCGATCGAGCACGCCAACGCGGCCAACTTCATCGCCTGGGCGAATGCCAACTTCAGCCGCGAACAGCTCTCAAACACGCTGTTCTCGACCTCGATCAACTTCGACCTGGCGGTGTACGAGCTGTTCGCGCCGCTCAGCGTCGGCGCGCAGATCACCCTGGTGCGCGACGTGCTCGCGACCGATGCCGCGAGCCCGCTGAGCCTGATCAACACCGTGCCTTCGGGCATAAACGCCTTGCTGCAGAGCGGCGGGGTGCCGGCGAGCACGCGCACGGTCAACCTGGCCGGCGAGCCGCTCAAGCGCGCGCTGGTCGAGCAGTTGTTCGCCCAAACTGAGGTGACCACGGTCGCCAACCTGTACGGCCCGACCGAAACCACCACCTATTCGACCTGGGTGGCGATGGATCGCAGCGGCGGCTTCGCCTCGCACATCGGCAAGCCGGTCGCGAACACCCGCATCTACATCGTCGATGCGCACCTGCAGCCGGTGCCGGTCGGCGTGGTCGGCGAGCTGTACATCGGCGGCGAAGGCGTGGCGCGCGGGTACCTGCATCGTCCGGAGCTGACCGCCGAGCGTTTCGTGCGCGATCCCTTCGTCGCCGACGAAGCCGCGCGCATGTACAAGACCGGCGACCTCGGCCGCTGGTGCGCCGACGGCACGATCGAATATCTGGGGCGCAACGACTTCCAGGTGAAGATCCGCGGTTTCCGCATCGAGCTCGGCGAGATCGAGTCCAGGCTGGCGGCCTGCGAGGGCGTGCGCGAAGCGGTGGTGGTGGCGCGCGAAGGCGAGGGCGGCGACAAGCGGCTGATCGCCTATGTGGTGCCGGACGACGGCATCGCGCTGTCGGCCGCGAGCCTGCGCGAGCAGCTGTCGCGCAGCCTGGCCGAGTTCATGCTGCCGAGCGCGTTCGTGACCCTGGACGCGCTGCCGCTGACCCCGAACGGCAAGCTCGACCGCAAGGCCTTGCCGGCGCCGGGCGACGAGGCGGTGATCCGCCGCGAATTCGAGGCGCCGCAGAGCGATACCGAAACCGCGCTCGCCGCGATCTGGTGCGAGCTGCTGGGCCTGGAGCGGGTCGGCCGCCACGACCGGTTCTTCGAGCTGGGCGGCAGTTCGCTGGTCATCACCCGGCTCGGCTTCGAGATCCGCCAGCGCTACGGCATCAACGCCAACGTCGGCGAGCTGTACGGACGCCAGGCGCTGAAGGACATGGCCGCCTACGTGGAACAGCAATCGCCGCGCCTGCGCCGCGAAACCGACGACGCGACGGTCATCGAATTCGACCTCTAGCCGTGTCCGCGGCGGCACTGCGGTACCCGAACGACACATTCAGGAATGGAAACGGCAAGGACATGAGCATGCAGCAGCGCTACTACCTCAGGGAGAACGTCTATTTCGAGCCGCTGGTGCTCAAGTGGTACGCCTGGCCCTACCTGCTGCCGCCGGTCAGCGCGGCGATGAACATCACCGGCCGCAGCCTGCGCCTGATGAAATCCTTCGTCGCCAACCACCAGCTGCATCTGGCCGCGAGCAAGAACCCGGAGCTGTCGGGCGGCGACTTCGTCAACTGCAGCGAAGACCAGCTCGACAACGTGCGCGGGCTGATCCGCGACATCGAGCACACCCATCAGGATTACCTGGACCTGCGCAAGGCGGTGGCCAAGCTCAACGAAATGCTGGAACAGGCCAAGGGCCTGTCGCTGGAGCCGTTGTACGCGCAGGTGCCCGAAGCGCTGCGCGGCTACGTCGAGCTGATCTACGACATGAACCACAACGCCTCGTTCCGGCTGATCGAAGGCCTGATCTACGAAAGTCCGTTGTACAAGCCGCTGGCGCAGAGCGTCTCGCTCGGCCTGCTCGGGAAGGTCAAGGAGCGCCCGTTCGTGCTCAGCTCGCCGCGCCTGCCCGACGAGAACCACCTGCACGTCGAGGTGCCGTTCGTGCACGACTTCATCGACGGCCTGTTCGCCGCGCGCGGCACGCCGATCGAGCGCGAGCAGATCGACCGTTTGTTCGAAGGCGTGGGCCTGCAGGGCGGGCTGACCGTCGACGAGTTGTTCACCACCGAGCCGCCGAAGGCGACGCGCGCGCCGCTGGAAGGGCGGCTGCGGGTCAGCTACCTGGGCCACGCCGGCCTGCTTCTGGAGACCGACCGCACCAGCATCCTGGTCGACCCGATCATCGCGGTGCGCGACGAGGCCAACGGCGACCGCGTGCTGAGCTTCAGCGAGCTGCCCGAAACCATCGACTACGTCTGCCTGACCCATACCCACATGGACCATGTCTGCGTGGAGACCCTGCTGCAGCTGCGCCACAAGATCGGCGAGGTGCTGGTGCCCAAGAACGGCGGCGGCAGCATCGTCGACCCCTCGATCAAGCTGATGCTGCAGACCATCGGCTTCAAGGTGCGCGAGTTCGAGGACATGGAAATCCTGGACTGCGTCGACGGACGCATCCGCGCGATTCCCTTCCTCGGCGAACATGCCGACCTGCACATTCGCTCCAAGACCGCGTGGTACTTCGAGTTCGCCGGGCAGAAGATCTTCTCCGGCGCCGACTCCTCCAGCCTGGACGAGCGCATGTACGAGCGCATCCAGAAGGTGATCGGCCACGTCGACCTGCTGTTCATCGGCATGGAATGCGTCGGCGCGCCGATGAGCTGGCTGTACGGCTCGCTGTTCACCAAGCCGATTCCGCGCGAGATCAACGAGTCGCGCCGCTTCAACGGCTCCGACTGCGCCTCGGCCCGGAAGATGATCGAGATCTTCAAACCTTCGCAGGTCTACGTCTACGCGCTCGGCATGGAGCCTTGGTTCAAGTACTTCATGGGCATGGACTACACCGAGGATGCGCGCCAGATCCAGGAGTCGAGCCAACTGCTCGAATTCTGCGCCGCCCGCCAGGTGCAGTCCGGGCGTCTGTTCGCCAAGCAGGTCTGGAACTTCAGTTGATGCGCACCGCGGCGGCCGACAGACGCGTCGCGGCGACAAGGAATGCAACGTCGGGCGGCCGCCGGCCGCGGCGGTCTCACAGGATTACAGGGAATTCGCTAATGTTTCTTTTCGAGCTGGTGCAGTACGTCGAACATAACGGCATCGACATCAAGGTCGTCGACGGCAAGTTGCGCATCACCGGCGACCAAGCCTTGCTGACCGACGAGGTCAAGGCGACGATGAAGCGCTACAAGGCCGAGCTGTCGGCCTATTACGCGCGCTTGTCGCAGGACGCGATCCCCGCGCGCGTCGGCGAGGGGTCGTATCCGCTTTCGTTCGCCCAGCAGCGCCTGTACTTCCTGTACCAGTACGACCCGCAGCTGACCAGCTTCATCCTGCCGATGGAGCTGGAACTGCGCGGCGAACTCGATGTCGCCGGGTTCCGCGACGCGGTCGCGGCGGTGGTCCAGCGCCACCCGATCTACCGCACCACTTACCACGTCGAAGCCGGCGTGCCGCGCCAGCGCTTCGACGCCGGACGCATCTTCGAGGTCGGTTTCCGCGACTTCAGCGAGGCCACCGGGGCCGCGCGCGAGGCCGGCCTGGCCGAATGCCGCCGCGACGTCTCCGAGCGCCCGTTCGACCTCGGCGAGGAACTGCCGCTGCGGGTGCACCTGCTCAAGCGCGGCGCCGGCGACTACACCCTGCTGGTCGGCTTTCACCACATCGCCACCGACGAGTGGTCGATCCAGCAGTTCGTCCACGAAGTCTCGCGGATCTACCGCGATCGCGGCCACGCCCGGGTCGCGGTCGAACCGGTGTCCTACCTCGACTACGCTGCCTGGCAGGTCGAACAATACGAGGCCGGCGGTTACCAGGTGTCGCGTTCGTACTGGCAGCACCAGCTCGACGGGATCAAGGGCGTGCTGGAGCTGCCGCTGGACTTCCCGCGCCCGGCGCTGCAGACCTACAACGGCGCCCAACTCGCCCGCCCGCTGCCGACCGCATTGAGCGGCAAGGTCGGCGCCTTCCTGCGCAGCCGCGGCCTGCCCGAGTTCGGCTTCTATCTCGGCGTCTGCCATCTGCTGCTCAACAAGCTCAGCGGCGAGAACGACATCGTGGTCGGCACCGACGTGTTCGGCCGCGACCACGCCGACCTGCGCGACATGGCCGGCTTCTTCGTCAACCAGCTGGCCCTGCGCAGCCGGATCCACCCGGAAACGCCGGTCGGCGAGTATCTGGCCCAGGCCGGCATCGCCGCGATGGATTCGCTGCGCTACCAGGACATGCCCTTCGACAAGGTCGTCGACGCCCTCGGCATCGAACGCGACGCGGCCTATTCGCCGGTGTTCCAGGTCAAATTCCTGTACGAGCGCGCGGCGCGCAAGCTGGAGCTGTTCGACGAGGTCGAGGCGAGCGAACGCGCATCCTTCGGCACCCGTTCGCAATACGACCTGACCCTGAAAGTGCAGGGCGACCAGGTCATCGCCTACTACAACACCGACCTGTTCCGCGCCGGCACGGTCGAGGCTTGGCTGGATCTGTATCTCGCCCTGCTCGAGGAGGTCGTCGAGCAGCCGCAGCGCCCGGTCGCCGAGCTGCTGCAGGACCGGCTGGCCCAGCGCTATGCCGCCTTTACCCAGGGCGAGCAACGCCCGGTCGACCACGCCGGCCTGTTCGCCCGCATCGACGCCGCGGTGGCGGCGAACCCGCAGGCGATCGCGGTGCGCGCCGTCGACGGCGAGGCCAGTTACGCCCAGTTCGACGCGCGCGTGCGCCAGATCGCCGCGCGCCTGCTGGCGATGGGCATAGCCAAGGGCGACAAGGTCGCCGTGCACCTGGACCGATCGATCGATCTGGCCGCGGCGACGGTCGCGGTGATGCGCGCCGGCGCGGTGTTCGTGCCGCTGGACCCGAGCTATCCGCGCGAGCACATCGACTACACCTTGGTCGACAGCGGCGCCGGCGTGGTCGTGACCCAGTCGAGCCTGGCCGACCACCTGCCGGAGTTCTACGGCTTCGTGCTCGATCTCGACAACCTGCCGACCCCGCCCGCCGACATCGCCGCGCCGGCCTATCCGGTGCTGGGCGCCGAAGACGTCGCCTATCTGCTCTACACCTCCGGCTCGACCGGGCGGCCGAAGGGCGCGCTGGTCCCGCACGGCGCCTTCGCCAACCTGTGCGACTGGTATGTCCGCTTCTGCGATCTGGACCCGGGCAGCCGGGTGCTGTTGATGATCCCGATCGGCTTCGATGCCTCGATCAAGAACATCTTCGCCCCGCTGATGGCCGGCGGCACCCTGGTGCTGGCACGTCCGGACCTGTTCGATCCGGCGTCGCAACTGCGCCAGATCGAGCAGACCGGGGTGAGCCTGATCAACTGCGCGCCGAGCGCGATGTACGCCCTGCTCAAGCACGACGCCGGCAACGGCTATCGCTCGCTGCGCAGCTTGCGCCTGCTCGCGCTCGGCGGCGAAGCCCTGGACCTGAGCCTGCTGCGGCCGTGGCTGGCCAGCGAGGCCTGCCAGGCCGAGCTCGCCAACATCTACGGCCCGACCGAGTGCACCGACATCTCGGTGGTGTACAAGGCCGGCCGCGAGGAATGGCTGCAGCGCTCGCAGGTGGTGATCGGCCGCCCGATCCAGAACGCCCAGGCCTACATCGTCGACGCCGGCCTGCGCCTGTGCGCGCCGGGTGTGGCGGGCGAACTGGTGATCGCCGGCCGCGGCGTCGCCGCGGGCTACCACAACCTCGAGGACGCCAGCGCGCGCAGCTTCGTGCGCTCGCCGCTCGCCGACTCGCCGATTTACCGCACCGGCGATGTCTGCCGCTACGACGAGGACGGCCAGATCGTTTACCTCGGCCGCCGCGACGGACAGATCAAGATCCGCGGCAAGCGCGTAGAGACGGCGGAAATCGTCGCCCAGCTCGCCGCCTTGCTGCCGGCGCGCAAGATCAGCGTGCAGCTGTACGCCGCCAACGGCATGGAGCTGTTGCTGGCCTTCATCGACGGCGGCGCCGCCGCGGTCGGCGTCGACGAGCTCAAGCACCGCCTGGCCCAGCGCCTGCCGCGGCACATGGTGCCGGCGCAGATCCTGTTCGTCGAACGCATGCCGTTGACGCCGAACGGCAAGATCTGCGGCAAGTCGCTGACCGCGCTGTTCGAAGCCCAGCGCGCCAACGCCGAAGCGGTCGACGAAACCCTCGACGAGACCGAGCGCCTGATCGCCTCGGTCTGGGAGCAGTTGCTCGGCGTGCAGGGGATCGAGCGCGGCTCGGACTTCTTCTCGCTCGGCGGCGATTCGATATTCTCGATCCAGCTGGTGGCCGAACTGCAGGCGCACGGGATCAAGGTCTCGGTCGCCGACATCTTCAAGCACCCGACCCTGGGCCAGCTCGCCGGCCTCGCCGCGCGCAACGCGGCCGCGGCCGGCGACGAAGGCGCCGCCGACGGC